>JBKCFX010000236.1:0-4421 GCA_046303595.1 Bacteroidia bacterium | reverse complement strand
CGATACTGTTTTGCTGTTGTTTTGAAACTGCTGTTCGGAAGAATTATTTCCGGCAGTTAAAGACATACTCGTGCGTGATGTAACCAGCGATGAGAACTGTTGTACCAAGAGATTTTTTGCGTTTTCTTGGGCTTCTTGTTCGCTTGCACCTGTAGAACGTGCAGAATAAAAATCGGTATTGCTCTCTATTTGTGCGCACGAGCGGATGTTTTGTGCCTCTAACAAGAAATTACCTATTAAAAAAATAAGGAGAGTTAAGAATAGTTTCATTTTATTATAAAGCGTTCAGCACCTTTTTTCTGGTTATGCGTTCCGTACAAATTATTGATGTTATGACTTGGGATATAGGCATGCAATTCTGCGTTCCAATGCGCTGCGCCATTCTGCATCTCGGGTTTAAGGTAGAGCATGTGGTCGAAGCCGAGATAAGGATGCTGTAAAAGAACCACTAAACTCTCGGCATCACGCGCAAACCATTTCGACCACGTTGATGCACCGGTTATTCTTATAAAATCGGTCATTGTGCAAAGCATTGAGTCACGCTTATTGCCATAGCGGTTGTGCACCAACACCATCGGAAAGAGTCCGTCGCACTGTGCGGTATCGTTAATTGCCGAAACAGCCGAGGCCATTGGAAAGCGTAAGCAGCAAACCGGCAATGAATCGCCCGGATTAATTACTTCCAACCCACTCAAAAATGCATAGCGCGAGTTTGTCTTAACCCACAGCGTATCACAAAGCGAATCGGGTTTCGCTCCCGAAAGTTGGTGCTGGTTGCTTTCGTGGCGAAATCGTTCGAGTAATTGCTCCTGCAATTCGGAGCGATCTACTCCCAACACCAGCGAGATATCGTTCGGAAATGTAATCGCTAAGTTTTCATCTGCAATGGTAAACTCCCAGGTAATGCTGTCTGCTGTGAATGAAGCATTAAATGCATCGATTTGGTCCGGTTGAATTATACGTATTTGATCCCATGAAACCTTTCGGCCGGCTGTTGTTAGGTGTGCATTTTTTTGAAGGCGTTGTGATTTGATTGCCAAAAGGGCATCATACGACGAAAGGAAAGGTTCCTGTTGAGCCTTTCCTTTCGCGCTGAAAAGTAAAATAAGTGTAAGTTGAAACAGCGATCTAATTAAACGCACCGTTTTGCTTATTCGTAATAGTTCTTAATTGTTTCAGGATGAATATCTGGATTGAGAAATTGCTCATATTTTTGACGAACATCTCCTGCCTCTTTATCCAATTCTGCCTGCATTTCGGCAAGCATTTGCTTTCGAGCCATTTCGTAATTGTATGCGATGTTTACCTGAACTTCAAAGTTCTTGTCGATATTCCGATAAATTTTAACAACAGGCATAATCATTCCCAATTTCTTAGCTACACGGTTCGCAGACACCTCTACAGTTTTTGTAACTGAAACAGCGTCTTTTGCATCAAGCTGGTTGTTTGCTACCGTATTTTCTATTACCGCTTTGAAGTTGGTTTCGATTAATCCAACCAAACGACTTTTAGCAAGTTCGATGGCTTGCATTTCGGCTGCAGCTTGTGTATTTGCCACACTGCTTCCGCTCGAAACAATCCATTTTGGAAAACCATTCTCATCAGCTTCGTTGATCATTCTATAGCTTTTGTCAAGCTGTTGACCAATAGGAGGCTGACCTACAAATGCTTTATAACCATCTTTTTCAAGTTTCTTAGCTTCCTTTTTAACATCGCGCGAAACACGAGGGAAACGAAATTTTTTATCGTTTTTTTGCTGCGCCAAACCGAGGTCGGCGAAAGAAATAAACATCAAAAATGAGAATGCAATAGATAGATTTTTTACCATGATTTAAAGGATTGAATTTTGACCGCAAGGTATAAAATATTTAGTAAATGCCATAGTGTAGTGTTTATTGGTGCGGAAAAAAGCAGTAATGGCAAAACGTACCTTGCGCACGCTCAAGTAAGGCAAATAACCGGCAGTTACCAAAGCAGAATAACGATCTAAAGAATTTCAATTGACCATATAAAAAATAGCCTTTCATTTCTTAAAATGATCTGGAATGGTTGAATTAAGAATCCTGTTGAACATAATCACCAAATATACTATAATTTCAGCGTTTGTAATCCCCAGATAATGCTATTATTCCGTTAGTACAATGTTGTGCACCGAAATCCTTCAACCTCTAGGCAAGTGTATTCAGAAAATAAAATTTATTGGCTTATTGAACTTAATTCCTTCTTCAATCCACGTTATCTCTAAACCTACCTCCCTTTCAACACATACTGCCTCTCGTCATTGATGCCAATTCTCCCTTCATCTAGAAATCGTCGTAAAACTTCGGCGAGGCTTCCCGGATTTACAGGAAGTTTCAATAGTATTTCATACGTCAAGGCTTCGTTTGCGAGCACCTTCAACACCAGGTCCTCGGTTCGCTTTGTGTCATCGCCCAAACAAACATCGCATTTGCCGCATGGTTCGATGTTCTTCTCCTTGAAATAATCGAGTAAAACCAAACTTCGGCAACGCGTATGCTGCGTTGCATAATCGATCATGGTACTGAAACGCGCATAAGCGGTCTCGGCCATTTTACGGTAGTTTTTTTGTGAAAGGCTAATACGATCGGGGTGCTGGCGAGCCTCTGTAAAAAACACTTCGGGTTTAGAAATTGGAGGCGCATACTGCACAACACCGAGTTTGTTGAGGTAATGCAACTTTT
Source organism: Bacteroidia bacterium (assembly GCA_046303595.1). GTDB lineage: Bacteria > Bacteroidota > Bacteroidia > M30B66 > M30B66 > CAMCXT01. The sequence continues at coordinate 1,719 of JBKCFX010000236.1, read as the reverse complement.
GATTCACCGCTGAAAGGTCCATTTGTAAGCGTGCAGCCAGATCCGATTCCCTAAAATACACCAGGTCGCTAAGAATTCCACCATACGAACGCAGCAATGTCTTAATCATCGCTTCGAATTCGGGATGCATCACTTCGAATTCGTAAATCTTTTCCTTTGGTAGCGGAATGTGAATCCGCGCCCGGTAATCGGGTAGCGCATTGAATGCAATCAAACCTTCCTGTTCGATGAATTTCAGCGATTGAACAACCTGTACCGGATTTAACCGATAGCGGTTTGCAAATTCGGCGGGATCAAAAGCAAACGTTTGCCCTTCGGCGCTTCCCACCGGAATTTGTAAGTAATTTCCAAGCATCGAATACACGGCTTTCACCGAATCGAAGCCGGGATAATTGTTCTTGTACCGCTCGCGTGCACCATCGGCGTCGGCAGTATCGGCAAGCAATACCGCGTAGGCTTTTTTACCATCGCGCCCGCCGCGCCCTGCCTCCTGGAAATAGGCTTCGGGCGATTCGGGAATGTCTAAATGCACCACACTGCGCACATCGGATTTGTCGATTCCCATCCCAAAGGCATTGGTGCAAACCATCACCCTTATTTTATTTTCGATCCAATGTTGTTGCCGCAGGTTGCGCGTGGCATGGTCGAGTCCGGCGTGGTACGAACTGGAGCTTATGCCTTGTAAATTAAGCCATTCGGAAATTTCGCGTGTGCGTTTACGGTTCCGCACATATACAATCGATGTTCCCTGAACTTTATCAAGAATGCGCGTCAATTGCCTCAACTTATCTTCGGTATTGCGCACCACGTAAATGATTTCGGGACGAAAAAAGCTCTTGCTAAAAAACCGATGCTTCCGCATTTCGAGTTTTTCTGCTATTACAGCGCAAACTTCGGGCGTAGCAGTCGCTGTAAGTGCAATTATTGGAACCGTTTTTCCTACAATTTCCCGAAGTGAAGCAATGTTTAGATAGGCCGGTCTGAAATCGAATCCCCATTGTGCAATGCAATGTGCTTCATCAACGGCAATCAGGCCAACATCGATTGTTGTAAGTGTATTTCGAAATTGCTCGTTCTGTAAACGCTCGGGCGATACGTAAAGGAACGAATAGAGGCCTTTGCTGCAGTTTTCGAGTACAATGCCAATTTCGTCGGGCTGCATGGCCGAGGTGAGTGCAGCAGCAGCAATTCCTTTCGCTTCGAGGTGCTCAACCTGGTCATTCATTAAGGCAATGAGCGGCGAAACCACAATGCATAACCTATTGATGCACAATGCTGGAACTTGAAAGCAAATGGATTTTCCACCACCGGTGGGCAACAGTGCCAGCGTATCGTTTCCTTCCAAAACAGAACGGATAATCTCTTCCTGCAGGGGCCTGAATTGATCATGTCCCCAGTAACGCTGCAGAATATCCAGTGTAGCTTCCATCCTTACCGAATTCCGGGGTGGTTCAACACAAAATCGCAGCGTTGTATAATCGAGCCCATGGGTATCGCAATAAGCTCATATCCCAGCGATGCATACGTTGCTTCCAGTGGTTTATGCACCTTCACGGCATCTCGAAAATCTTCTCTGCGTTCGGGATCTTTATGGTAAATGGCCTCCCAGGGTGGGGTAATAAAAACGGTTTTGTGATACGTTAAGGTAGCGCATAGGTCGAGCAATTCGGTTGGGATAGGCGCTTTGTCTTTCAGTAAAAAACCTGCAATGTCGGGAAT
>JBKCFX010000235.1:0-13862 GCA_046303595.1 Bacteroidia bacterium | reverse complement strand
TGAGCGATCAAATTAAATTGAAGCCTGCTGCAATGATAAAATCAGTTAGTGGAGCTCCGTTGCAGCTCGATTTGGGCGCTACGGCCTATTGGAAAGAAACGTTGAGTTTTGGTACAGCATACCGCACTTCTGATGCGCTTTCGTTTTTCGCAGACTTTAGACTGAGCAAGAATTTCCGCTTTGGATATGCTTACGACCAGGTGCTTTCTGCCTTACGCGGAAATGCCGGAGGCTCGCATGAGTTAATGCTGCGCTACGATTTCTCGGTTAAGGGTGGCGACATCGTTTTTCGTCCGTTTTAATTCCCTTTGAATTCGGCCTGTTTACCGAATTTCTTTCGGACCTCAACAATTTTATCGGGCAAACGTTGAAAGACGATTGCAAATTGATGCTTTTCTGAAGTTGAAATTGCATATTTTCGCGCCATAAATATTAACATGACTTCTGTCGTTTTCCTCCTCCTTGCTACACTTACGCTTGCATCTGCATTGATGGTGGTCTTCTCCAAAAGCCCCATTTACAGCGTTTTGTGGTTGGTAATCTGCTTCTTTTCCATCACGGGGCACTACATTTTACTCGATGCACATTTTTTGGCAATCGTTAATCTGATTGTATATGCCGGCGCCATTATGGTACTTTTTCTCTTTGTGATTATGTTGCTTAACCTCAACAAAGAAACCGAACCGCATAAACCATTTCTTTGGAAACTTGCTGCAGTTATCTCGGGCTGCCTGTTGATGCTGGTGCTTGCAGCTTCACTTAAAGACTACAGTATGCGACCTGTGCTAAACGTAGCAGACGATTTTGGGACCGCCAAAGCGGTTGGAAGCATATTATTCAAAGATTTTCTCCTGCCATTTGAAGTTGCATCTATCCTTTTCATTTCGGCTATGGTAGGTGCTGTTATTTTGGGTAAAAAACATGTAAACGATTAGTATGGAAGCGTTTGAAAATCTGCTCGGTCCTTTGAGCATCAACCATTACCTCTTCCTGAGTACAATTCTGTTTTCAATTGGTGTGATGGGCGTTCTGCTTCGTCGGAATTTCATCGTCATCTTTATGTCCATCGAATTGATGCTCAATTCCGTGAATATGCTTCTTGCCGCGTTTTCGCGCTTCAATGGAAACCAGGACGGACAGGTCTTCGTGTTTTTCATTATGGTTGTGGCGGCGGCCGAAGTCGCTGTTGGTTTGGCGATTCTGGTGATGATTTACCGGAACATCCGCTCCACCGATATTAACGCATTGAAAAATCTTAAATGGTAAGCTGATATGGAACAAATTGCCTGGCTGATTCCTCTTTTACCGCTTGCCGGCTTTCTGCTCAGCATTTTTGGCGGAAAATCGATATCCCGCACTATGTTGGGTAGTATTGCTTCGGGATTGATTTTCATCCCCTTTTTAATTACCGTTTCGATATTTACTCAGTTTGTTGCATCACCCGATATGGAACCCATTCGGATTCTTTTACTCGAATGGATGCACATTGGCAGCTTGTCGATCAACTATTCCTTCCAACTCGATCAGCTTTCGCTGATGATGATGTTGGTAATTACCGGTGTTGGATTTCTCATTCACGTGTATTCGGTTGGATACATGCACGACGATGAAAATTTCCACAAGTTTTTTGCCTACCTCAACCTGTTTGTGTTTTTCATGCTCATTCTGGTGATGGGCAGCAATTACCTCATGTTGTTTATTGGATGGGAAGGCGTTGGTCTTTGCTCATATCTTCTAATCGGTTTCTGGTACAAGAACCCCGAATACAACAAAGCGGCCAACAAAGCTTTCATCATGAACCGCATCGGCGATCTGGGATTGCTGCTCGGAATATTCCTTCTTTACTTACGTTTTTCGTCGCTCGAGTACAATCGAATCGAATTCCTGGCGCTCGAAATCGACATGAACGACCCGTTGGTTCGCAATGCTACACTCTTGCTCTTTATCGGAGCAATTGGTAAATCGGCTCAATTGCCTTTATTTACGTGGCTTCCCGATGCAATGGCCGGTCCTACGCCTGTTTCGGCACTCATCCACGCCGCAACGATGGTTACTGCGGGTATTTACCTCATCATCCGTTCGAACGTATTGTTTACGCTGGCGCCTTTTACGCAAGAAATTATCCTTATTGTTGGTTTACTAACTGCCATTTTCGCTGCTACAATTGGTCTGAAACAGAACGATATTAAGAAAGTACTTGCCTATTCGACCGTTTCGCAGCTTGGGTATATGTTTTTTGCCCTCGGACTTGGCGCCTATACTGCCGCCTATTTCCACCTGTTTACGCACGCTTTCTTCAAAGCTTTGTTGTTCCTCGGTTCGGGCTCTGTTATTCACGCCATGGGCGGCGAACAAGACATTCGCAAAATGGGTGGTTTGCGCAAACACATGCCGGTAACGCATATCTCGTTTGCTGTCGGCACCTTGGCCATCGCCGGAATTCCACCGCTTGCCGGTTTCTTTTCAAAAGACCAGATTTTGGCATCGGCATATGCACACAACCCGATTTTCTGGGTATTGGGATTGGGTGGAGCGCTACTCACCGCCTTCTACATGTTTCGTTTGTATTACCTCACATTCCACGGTTCGTTCCGCGGTACGCATGAGCAGGAACATCACCTGCACGAATCGCCGAAAACTATGACCATTCCGTTGATTGTACTCGCAGTTTGTTCTGTTATCGCAGGATTTGTGAATGTGCCCGAAGTGTTGGGAGGCAACCACTGGCTCGATCGGTTCTTCTCGGGAATTCTGGCCGGAAGCACATTAATACTCGAAGGAACTAATCACGCGCATCTTTCGCATACCATAGAATACATCCTGATGGGCACCTCGGTTGCTGCGGTAGTTGCTGTAATTCTGTATGCACGCATTCGGTACGCTAAAAACGGACATGTACCTGCAGCCGATAACGAAGAAATTCCCGGCTGGCAGAGAATTCTTGTTGAGAAGTACCGCATCGATGAAATTTATGATGCGCTCATTGCGCGTCCGGTATTGAATGCCGCAAGAGGAATTCACAAATTCTTGGAACAAAATTTCTTCGACCGAATCGTGAATGGAGTAGGGCAGGTTGTACTACTAGGTTCTCGTACCTTCCGTTTCCTGCAAACAGGCAACGTCGGATTTTATGTTTTTGCCATGACCATCGGAATTCTCGCGATTCTGGCCGCTAACCTCTTTATGAATTAAGCATGCAGCCGACCGACCAATTCAATTTACCACTTACGGGAACATTAACCTTGGTTTTGTTACTGTTTCCGGCAATCAGCGGACTGTTATGCTTATTTGTACCCAAGCAGGCGAAGAATATTGCAATGGGCTCAAGCGTAATCTCTGCGCTGCTTACGGCCTACGTAATTTTCCTGTTCGACATCAATTTCCGCAAAGGCTTTCTGGCCAATATGCAAGGGATTGTTGAGATACCGTGGCTTAAAACCCTGAACGTCGATTTCTTCATCGGTTTGGATGGGATTAGTTTATTGATGGTAATTCTGACGAATTTCCTCATGCCACTGATCGTGCTTAGTACGTGGAAAAAAGACATCAAACAACGAGGATTGTTTTACTTTCTAATGCTTCTGATGCAGACTGCTTTGATTGGCGTTTTTGTATCGCTCGATGCATTTCTCTATTACATATTCTGGGAGCTCGCACTGATTCCGATTTACTTTATTGTGCTGCTTTGGGGTGGCGAAAACCGCATCCGCATTACCTTTAAGTTTTTCATTTACACCTTGAGTGGAAGCTTACTGATGCTCGCTGCGATAATTGCCTTGTATCTGTTCTCCGGAAATTCATTCCACATAGGCGATTGGTATAGCCTGCGCCTCGATTTGAACACACAGCGCTGGATTTTCTGGGCATTCTTCTTTGCTTATGCTATCAAGATTCCGCTTTTGCCATTCCATTCATGGCAGCCCGATACATACAGCACAGCGCCGAATGCCGGCGCCATGTTGCTTTCGGGCATTATGCTTAAGATGGGCATTTACTCTATCATGCGCTGGATTTTACCCATCACCACCCTTGCCGTTGATGCCTATGCAGGTGTTGCGATAATTCTCTGTATTGCCGGTGTAATTTACGGTTCGTGGATTGCCATTGGGCAAAAAGATTTTAAACGCATGGTTGCTTGGTCGTCGATTGCACACGTAGGCTTGATTACCGCCGGATTGTTTACCATTAGTCAGGTTGGGTTCCAAGGAACCTTGGTGCAGATGATTGCCCACGGGGTAAATGTAGTAGGCTTGTTCTTCGTTTGTGAGATTTTCATGAGTCGCATGAATACCACACAGATGGATCAGCTTGGAGGCATTAGGCAATTGGCGCCGGTTTTTGCATCGGTGTTTATGGTTATAACCTTTGCATCGGCTGCATTGCCTTTAACCAATAGCTTTATCGGCGAGTTTCTGCTTTTAAACGCACTTTACGAGACCGACTTTATCTATGCAACGCTTGCCGGTTTAACCATAATTCTTGGTGCAGTTTACATGTTGCGCGGTTATAAAGCCACGATGCTCGGCGATACTTTTCATAGCGCTGGATTTGCCGATCTGAGCATGAGCGAGAAACTGGTTTTTTTCCCGATTGTCGCACTTATTGTCGTTATGGGCGTGTATCCGCAATTCATTTTTAACCTTACCGACGAGTCGGTGAAATTCCTGCTGTTTCAAATCGATCAGCAATTAGCCCCTGTGAATAGCATATGACAACACTGGTTCTACTTTCATTGCTTGGTTTTGCAGTACTTTTTTTGGGTGCATTCGACCAGAAAAAACTCTTGCTTCCGGTTTCCATTACAGGGATGATTGCTGCATTTATTACCAATGCACTCGACTGGGGAACGAACATTACCTGGTATGGCATGATGACCTACGATAATTATGCTGTTTCATTTACGGGGCTGATTATCTTCATAACGTTGATGCTGTTTTTGATGGCCACCTGGCATTTCCGAAACGAAGACAGCAATGTAGCCGACATCTACGCCTTGATGATATTTGCCTGTACCGGTGCACTCGTTATGACATCCTACAGCAGCATGGTGATGTTGTTTATCGGCATCGAAATTCTTTCCATTGCATTGTACATTCTTGCAGGTAGTCGTCGTCTGAATCTCAGTTCGAACGAATCATCGCTGAAGTACTTCCTAATGGGCGCATTTGCTTCGGGCATTCTCCTTTTTGGAATTACGCTCATTTATGGGGTGTGCAACAGTTTCGATATCGCCGTAATTGCAGAATATGTGAATTCGAGCGAACAAACCCCAACGTTGTTCAACACGGGTATTCTGCTCGTTATGATTGGATTTTGCTTTAAGCTTGGGGCTGTACCCTTTCATTTCTGGTCGCCCGATGTGTACCAAGGTGCACCTACGCTTATTACAGCATTTATGGCCACTGTAGTGAAAACAGCCGCCATTGCCTCATTTTATAAATTGTTCGACACTTGCTTTTCGGGCGTTGATGGATTGTGGTACCCAACGATTTGGATTGTTGCCGTATTGAGCATTTTGCTCGGTAATATTTCGGCGGTAATGCAAAACGAAGCGAAACGTATGCTGGCATGGTCGGGTGTAGCGCATGCCGGATATTTACTTTTGCCATTGGCTGCATTGAATGAATTATCGGCAAATGCCATTTTCTATTATTCAACGGCGTATGCTATTGCTTCAATTACCGGTTTTGCTGTGTTGATTGCGTTGAGCGGAGCCCAAAACGAATTGCCTGTTGACCAATTTAAAGGATTGGCGAAAAACAATCCGTTGCTTACTACAGCCTTGGTAGTGTCGATGTTTTCGCTTGCCGGTATTCCTCCGTTGGCTGGATTTTTCGGAAAGTACATGGCATTTTTAACGGCGTTCAATAGCAACCTGGTTATTGCCGTAATCCTTGCCATTGTTGGATCACTCATTGGCGTGTATTATTATTTCCGTCCGGTAGTGTATGCCTTCAACAACGAAGGACAGATTCCGGAACGCATCGAAGCCAATGTGGCCTTTAATTTCGTTGTCTTCACCGGAATATTCCTCACACTTTTTATTGCAATTTTTCAGGACATTTTAAGCGCATTGCCCGGTTAAAATTCTTCTTCGGACTGAATTTTCATGAACCGTATTATAAGTTCCGGTTCAAATCCACGCTGCATTAAGCTGCGTTTAATTTTTAGTTTGGCCTTGTCGCTTGCCTCGGTTGCTCCCAACTTTTTGATAAAATCACGCAAACAGTTTTCGTAAGCCGAATCCGATATTTCAGACAGGCCACGCCGAATGTTACCCGGGCTTACCGCGCGACGACGTAATTCTATTTCTATTTTAATTCTGCCCCATTTGTTGATGCGAAATTTTCCGCGTGCAAACGTTCGGGCAAAGCGCTCCTCATTCAAATAGCCTTCCGAGATCAACTCGGCAATGGCCCATTCGGCTTCATCACCCTTAAAACCATCTTTATACAGGCGCTGACGAACTTCTGCGATACAGCGTTCCTGATACGCGCAGAAGCGTTTCATTTGCTCCAAAGCCTGCGAAATGGTTAATGCTTTCGAACTCGCCACGCACGAAAATACAGAAATCAATCGTGAAAAATGGGTGTGGTTTCGACGGGATTGATTGAAACGGGCAGCGTGAAGCAGTCTTGACCAAAACGTGAATAGGTGACATTATACAATCCGGGCGCAGACAAACCCGGTATGATATTTCCGCTGAACGCATTCAAAGAAAGCCCCAGTGGACTAGATGAAAAAAGCCCCAAGCCGTCGCCACCCACCTGCCCAATAGCAAATGATGGAATAAGCGGTGGGAATGGACTTACATAGGCATCGCAACTTACAGGAGGATAGCTGAATGAACCACCGAATTTACCGGTAACTTTAATATCGTCAACATACAATACCTCATCCGAGCGATTAAATTGCAAGCGTATACGCAGCGATACAGTACTTCGGCCCGGAGGAACATTGTAAACAAATGGATTGGTTAACTGCGGAATAGAGTTACAAATAACAGGACTGCTTAAGTAAGTCCAAGAGCAATTGTTGAAACCCGCAACTGTTGCAGCAATTGAAAATGGCGAACCATTCTCGCTAATTTCCAAAAATATACGATCGTCGTTATCAAGCCCAGTTCCTCCGGATGCACAGAAATTATGATTTCGGTAGGAAACAGAAACTTGTACATCATAATAACATGCAATATTCACGGCATCCATGGTTAGTTGATTTCCATTCAAATTATCGAAACAACTACCCCCTGTCGTAGAGCCTATAATGCAGTTGGGCGAATTTAAAGTGCCGCATGTTACAGATCCTCCACCAATACGCATGCTATTTAAACCCGTTTTAGCATATCCTGCCCCGTAATTTGCAGCCCCAACAGGTACTTGCGGAAGTGCGGCATTCTGAAAGGGCGCTGTATAATTCCAGGTGTCGGTGGCATTGCCTTCGAAACTTTGATAGGCAATTGTTACAACCTGAGCCTGCAGGAATGAAACTCCCAGGCAACAACCAAAAGCCCAAACTCGGAACATAGACCGCTTCAAAAATCGCGTATTAAACCTACGGTAAGATTACTTATTACTTAAATTTAGGTTAAAGGTTAGCGCTTAGTACGTTTTTGTTGAAAGAACCGGGTGAGTAAATCGGCACAATCGGCTTCAAGAATTCCACCGATTGTTTCGGTTGATGGATGAAGAATTTGGCTTGAAAATCCTGAGATTCCCCGTTTAATGTCTTTTGCACCATAAACGATTCTTCCAAGCTGTGTCCAAAAAGCAGCTCCTGAACACATTACGCAGGGTTCGAGGGTAACATACAAGGTACATTCGTTGAGGTATTTGTTACCAAGAAACTCCGATGCAGATGTAAAAGCCTGCATTTCGGCATGCGCCGTAAAATCGTTTAATTGCTCGGTCCTATTAAATGCCCGAGCAATGATGCGTTCTTTCCAAACAATGATACATCCAATGGGGACTTCGTCTACAGCAAAAGCTTTTTGCGCCTCTAACAGCGCTTCTTTCATAAACCTCTCGTCGTTTTCCACAAAGCGAAATTAACCTTTATCCGTAGTTTTGTAACGCATTCTATGCGAATTTTACGATCTTCGGCAGAACATTCTATGAATATTAATTTTGTGGCATGAGACTACTACGCAACCTGATTTGGATTTTTTTCCTCATATTTTTAAGCGCAGCCAGCATTCATGCTCAAGAAAAACCCAAAAGCAGGAAACAGCAGCAGAAAGAACTTCGCAAAAAGAAGGAGCTTGAGATAAAGAAAAAAAAGGAGGCCGAAAAAGAGTTGAAAAAGAGGCACTTAGGCATTCAGGATAAGGCTACGAAAAAGCGGATGAAACGGGCCAAGAAAAAATCAGACAAATTAAATCGCAACAAACGCAGACGCCGATTCAACTAATTTTCTTCCGATACGTTCATCAATTTGTCTTTGTTCAAGTAGTTTTTCTCCCGCAATTTTGCTTCATCCTTGATAAAGAAATTAACTCAGACCGGATACAACATGAGCTTAATTCCACCCGATTTAAATTTATGATTCTTATTATGAGTTTATTATCATTTTTTTAAGAAAATTTAATACCCGAATGATTCAATTTCTATCTTAGCAACCTTGAAAAAATAGTGTACTTTCTAACATCATAACCCTATGGTAAGACGCATTTACCTAAGCATTCTGGGAATTCTTTCATTTTCTGCGGCTGCATTTTCGCAAGCCGGAGCAGGTACTTTGAAGGGAACCATCAAAGATTCAAAGACGGGCGAACCGATTCCGTTTGCAAACATTGTAGTAGAGAGCGGCGGTATTCAAGCCGGTGCCGGGCAATCAAACTTTAATGGTGAATACCAAATTAAACCGATTAATCCCGGGTCTTATGAAGTAAAAACCACCTATGTAGGTTACAAGCCGATCAAAACCACTGGTGTTGTTATTTCGGCCGGTAAGATTACAACTGTTGATGTAAAACTTGAGAGTTCGGTTGTAGAAATTAAAACTTTCGAGGTTGTGGAATACGACGTTCCGCTCATCGACGATTACCAAGGAAAAACGGTTACAAAGGAAGAAATCTACGCCCTTCCAACACGAAACGTTCAATCTGTAGCAGCTACCACAGCAGGGGTTACTCAATCCGATGAGGGTGATGGAATTAACGTACGTGGTTCACGCGAAGATGCTACTTTCTATTTTGTGGATGGTATTAAGGTTCGTGGTTCTACAACCGTTCCACAGCAAGGTATAGAGCAAATTCAAATTATCACGGGTGGTGTACCTGCAATGTATGGTGATGCAACCGGTGGGGTAATCAGCATCACTACGCGTGGACCTTCACCTCAGTTTAATGGAGGTGTCGAATTGGTTCGTTCTGTGGATGGATTTGGGTACAATCTGTTAGGCTTGAATGTAACCGGACCAATTGCTTCGCGCACCAAAGCAGATGGTACGAAGCAGCCGTATATTGGGTTCTTCCTTGCCGGCGAACTTTCGCGCGAGGCCGACCGCGATCCTTCGGCAGTGGGAATTACCCGTTTAAAGAAAGATAAACTTGCAGAAATTGCTGAAAATCCTCTGCGCCGCGCGCCTCTTGGTGTTGGTAACGTTCAGAATGCACAATTTGTGCGTGCAAGTGATTTTGAAAACGTAAAACGCAAAGAGAATTTCAGCGCCGATCGCGTGAGTTTAGCCGGTAAAATCGATTTCCGTTTAGGAGAATCCTCAAATTTGACCATCGGCGGTACTTGGGATTATTTCAACCGAAACGAGTTCATTTATACGTTCTCGATGTTCAATGCCGAGAACAACCCGCGCCGAATCGACAACACGTATCGTGGTTATGTGAAGTTTACGCAGCGTTTTGGTGGAAATGCAGCCGAACAGGAAAAGTCGGCCAGCAACTTCAAAAACTTCTACTACACCGTACAGGCCGACTATACCAGCGAGGAAATTCAGCGTTTCAACGATCGTCACCGCGAGAATTTCTTTAACTATGGATATGTAGGTAAATTCCAGACGTATAAAATTCCATCCTATGGTTTTGGAATCGACACAATTGGTGGAAATGTCTTACTCGGCTTCCTGCAAAATGGTTTCCGCGATACTTTATTCTCCTTCCAGCCGGGAGATTTGAATCCGTTAACAACAAATTATACCGAGCAGTATTATAATCAGAATGCCGGATTTACCGATGGTAACTTCGAAAACTTCTCGCAGGTTATTCAAAATGGTGGTTTGTTGAATGGCGATAATGCCGATGCGGTTTACTCGCTTTACTACAATACCGGATTTAACTGGGATGGTTGGCAGAAAAGTAACAACGAACAGGTTCGAATTGTTGGTTCTGCTTCAGGTGATATTAAAGGACATGAAATTGCTTTTGGTTTAGAAGTTGAACAGCGCACAGATAGAAGTTACTTTATCGGCCCGAACAGACTTTGGTCGGTTATGCGCCAGTTAACGAACCGGCACATTGATCAGCTTGATCTTGCAAACCCGGTTCCGGTATTTAATGCTGGAGGTGCCTTCAATGATACCATAAACTACAATCGTTTGTACAATGGTGATATTCAGGCTTCTTTTGATCGTAATTTGCGCGAAAAGCTTGGACTTTCGGCAACGGGAACCGATTGGATAGACATAGATAACTTAGATCCTTCGACTTTCTCAATCGATATGTTCAGTGCCGATGAGTTGTTAAATGGTGGTGGCGGTGCCTCATTGATTTCATATTATGGTTACGATGCATATGGAAACAAAATCAAAGGACGTCGTACGTTCGATCAATTCTTGAACGATAAATCTGAAGATGGCCGTGATTTCCTCCGCGAAATCGGAGCGTTCTCTCCATTGTATTATGCGTTCTACCTGCAGGACAAGTTTGCATTCCGCGACCTTATTTTCAACGTAGGTGTTCGTGTTGACCGTTTCGATGCGAATCAGCCAGTGCTGACCGACAAATATTCATTATACGAAACACGCAAGGCCGGAGAATACACTTTCTCTGGTGATGCTGCTCGTCCATCTAATATTGGCGATGATTACGTTGTTTATGTGCGCGATGTTAAAAATACAAACCTCAGTGATGTTAACAACATAGTAGGATACCGCAACGGTGATCGTTGGTACAATGCCAATGGTACAGAAGTAGCCGATCCGATTGTAATTGCGCAGGCATCCAATACCGGTCGTGCTACACCTGCATTGTTAGATCCGGAGTCGACAGAAATTCGTGCCGGAGCATTCCGCGATTATAAACCGCAGTGGAATGTAATGCCGCGTATTGCTTTCCAGTTCCCAATTTCGGATGTCGCTCAGTTCTTTGCGCACTACGATGTACTTACGCAGCGTCCTACAGATGGAATTCGTTTCGATCCACTTGAATACTTTTTCATTGCCAACAACATCGGTGCTACAGTAAACAATCCCGACTTAAAACCACAGCGTACAATCGACTATGAAGTTGGTTTCAAACAAGCACTGAATACGAGCTCAGCTCTTACCATCAGCGCGTTCTATCGCGAGTTACGCAATCTAATTCAAGTTATTCCTGTGAATTACGCTTGGCCGGTGAACTATACAACCTATGGTAATATCGACTTTGGAACGGTAAAAGGGATGTCCTTGGCTTACGATCTTCGTCGCACAGGCAATGTTCGTTTAACTGCAAACTATACGCTTCAGTTTGCTGATGGTACTGGTTCCAGTTCTTCAGCAGGTATCAACCTTATTCAATCAGGCCAGCCAAACCTTCGTACAACTATTCCATTGTCTTTTGATGTTCGCCATCAGTTCCAAACAACATTTGATTTCCGCTATGGTGAAGGAAAAGAATACAATGGTCCGCGCATGTTTGGTAAAAACTTCCTCGAAAATGCAGGTATTAACATTGTGGCACTTGCAAATTCTGGTACGCCATACAGCCGCTCTTCGGCATATACACAAGACGGAGCGTTTGGAATTGCCAATCGTCCGCAGTTGAAGGGTTCACTCAATGGTTCGCGTTTGCCTTTCCAGTACCGCATCAATGTTCGTATCGACAAAACATTTGCTGTAAAAGTTGGAAAGAAGGATGATGAAAACGCACGTGTTTTGGATGTTCAAGTATACTGCCTCGTTCAAAATCTTCTTGATGCGCGCAATGTTGTTGGTGTTTACCGCGCAACAGGAAACGCTAACGATGATGGTTTCTTAACTGCAGCAACTTCGCAAGCACCAATTGCCGGGCAGGTTGATCCAATTTCGTTTGCTGATTTGTATACTGCAAAAATCAATAATCCAAGCAACTATGCACGTCCGCGTATTATTCGTATCGGTGCTCTTGTAAATTTCTGATTTGGTTCTCAATAACAATAAAAAAAAGAATTCATGAAACGCAATCTAAGTTTATCTGTTTTAATCGGTCTGATTAGCCTCCAGCTGATTTCCAGAGAAAATATAGGTGTAAATGGTGGTCGCATTGGTCAAACTGCCGGACCTAAATCGGGGGCAGCAGCTTGTTCTCCGGGTGCAGGCCGAACCGACCTCGATTTGAACAATGTTCGCGCATTGATTTTCACTTCCGGAGATATGTGGTGGGATTTGAATAATTCTGCTAAGTACGAGATTCCAAAAGGTTCTAATAAGCACTCTGCATTTGCTTCCGCTTTGTGGATTGGCGGTGTAGATAATGGAGGAAACCTCAAGGTGGCAGCGATGACGTATCGCCAAACCGGTAACGATTTCTGGCCGGGGCCACTTAAATTGGATGATGCCTCGATTACTTCTGATGTATGTTTGGCATACGATAAACATTGGAAAATTACCAAGAAAGAAGTTGAAGACTATGTTTTTGGCGTTGTCCCATCTCCTAGTGAGGCAATTGAAACTTGGCCAGGAAATGGTGATGCATCAAATGGCTATCCTTTCCAGTTAGCGCCATTTACTGACTTGAACGGAGATGGGGAATACGATCCATTCTATCGCGACTCAGCCGGTGTACCGGAACACCCTAAGTATGATATTACCGGAGATTTGGGCTGTAATGCGGGTTTATTTGGTGACCAAACAATTTGGTGGGTATTCAACGATAAAGGTAATATTCACTCCGAAACCGGTGGATTTCCGATTGGTCTCGAAATTCGTGCACAGGCATTCTCGTTTGCCACAAACAATGCCTTAAATAACATGACGTTCTACAAGTACGAAATTATCAACCGTTCTACCTTTACGGTAGAGGATTGTTATTTCGGGCAATGGGTAGATTCCGACCTTGGAAACTACCTCGATGACTATGTTGGTTGCGACGTTGGACGTGGTTTAGGGTATACCTACAATGGTGATGCCGATGATGAGACTGCGGTTGGTTATGGTATCAATCCTCCTGCGTTTGGTCTCGATTTCTTTGAAGGTCCATTTATGGATGCAGACTCTGCTGATGGCAATGGCGACCCTATTGTGCAACCTCTGGCATTGAATGGTCTTGGTTTTGGCGATGGAATTATCGACAATGAACGCATCGGGATGTCGAAGTTCGTATACTACAACAATGACTTTAGCATTACCGGAAACCCTGAGGATGCGCAAGACATTTACAACTATTTGCGCGGCCGCTGGAAAGATGGTACTCAGATGATTTATGGTGGAAATGGCTATGGAACGGGTACGCTTACGAACTTTATGTTCCCGGGCGACACAGATCCACTAGGGGTAGGACAAATGATTTTGAATGAAGAGACAGGCGCTTATTCACCAGCATTGCCGCAAGAATCCTGGGACGAAACATCTGAAGGGAATACTCCGGCAGACCGTCGTTTTGTTCAGTCTGCAGGTCCGGTTACATTGGCTCCCGGAGCTGTAAATACAATCACTGTAGGTGGTGTTTG
>JBKCFX010000234.1:0-2452 GCA_046303595.1 Bacteroidia bacterium | reverse complement strand
ATAAAGAGCAGCGTGCGGTTTCGATTGAAGAGAAACCGAAACAACCCAAATCGAATTTTGCGGTTCCGGGCTTGTATTTCTATGATAATTCGGTGGTCGAGGTGGCCAAAAATATCCAACCCAGTGCGCGAGGCGAATACGAAATTACGGATGTAAACAAATATTACCTTGAACAGGGGAAACTAAAGGTTGGTGTGCTCGATCGCGGAACGGCCTGGCTCGATACCGGCACGTTCGATTCGCTGATGCAAGCCGGGCAATTTGTTCAGGTAATTGAACAGCGCCAAGGATTGAAAATTGGTTGTATCGAAGAAGTGGCCTGGCGTATGAAATTTGTTTCGGATGCAGCATTGGAAGAAATCGCTCAGCCCTTGCGTAAAAGCGGTTATGGCGACTATTTACTCAACTTAATTCAAGGACGATGAGCAAAATACTGATTACCGGTGGGGCCGGATTTATAGGAAGTTGCCTGGCTGAAAAACTGGCCGAAAAACCCGAGAATACCATTGTTGTTGTTGATAATCTGCGTACCGGCGAATTGCGCAAAGTGCCCGCTTCGAAGCATGGTAATGTTCAGTTTATAAAATGCGATACAAACGACTATGCCGATATTTCGGCGGTTTTTTTCGCATGGAAATTCGATTACGTTTTTCATTATGCGGCATTGGTAGGAGTATTGCGGACGCTGCAGCATCCGGTAGCCGTATTAGACGATATCGCCGGAATTGAGAACGTGTTGAAGCTCTCTAAAAACACCGGAGTAAAACGTGTTTATTTCTCGTCTTCCTCCGAAGTGTATGGCGAACCGGTTGAGTTTCCGCAAAACGAACACACGACGCCTTTGAACTCGCGTTTACCATACGCCATCGTGAAAAATGTGGGGGAGGCCTATTTGCGTTCCTATCAGAAAGAATACGATCTGGAATATACTATTTTCAGGTTCTTCAACACTTTTGGTCCGAAACAGAGCCGCGATTTCGTTATATCCAAATTTTTACGTTTGGCAATGCGCAACGAACCCATCACCATTTATGGCGACGGCTCGCAGACGCGCACCTTTTGCTTCATCGAAGACAACATCGAAGCCTGTACAAACGCCTTTTATCGCAATCAATTTGTAAACGATGTGGTGAATGTGGGCGGCACCATCGAAGTCCCTATTCTCGAAATAGCGCAGAAAATCATCAGCCTCACGGGTTCGTCATCCGAAATTAAATTCGTTGCGCCACTTGAAGAAGGCGATATGACCCGCCGCAGACCCGATACAACCAAGATGATGACCTTGATGGACCGACCGCTGATTACGTTTGAGGAAGGAATTAAGCGCATTTTGGCCGATACCAGTTACATAATTTGATGACCGATTTAAGTCAGATTCAGGCAATCAGTGCCCGTGAAACGGAGGCATTGAATTTTCCGCGGCACCCCAGCGATTTATACGACCCCATTCGCTATACGCTGGCATTGGGAGGAAAGCGGATGCGACCAGCCTTGGTGGTATTGGCATGTCTCGGTGTTGGTGGTAAGCTTGAAGATGCATTGAAGCCAGCCCTCGGTGTAGAGGTGTTTCACAATTTTACCTTGTTACACGATGATATCATGGACGATGCGCCACTGCGTCGCAACAAGGCAACTGTGCATGCAAAGTGGAATGCGAACATTGCCATTTTATCGGGCGATGTGATGTTTGCTGAAGCCTTTCGGCTGATTTCGGAGGCACCGGCAAATGTCTTAAAACGAGCTATCGATGTGTTTCTGAAGGCTGCGGTAGAGGTTTGTGAAGGCCAGCAGTGGGACATGGATTTTGAGCTTCGCAACGATGTTTCGATCGACGAATACCTGAACATGATTCGCATGAAAACGGCAGTATTGCTTGGTGCCTCGCTCGAACTTGGTGCTTTATGCGGTGGTGCTGATACCGAAACGGCCTCTAAACTGTATGCTTTCGGGACCAATCTGGGTATTGCCTTTCAGTTGCAGGATGATTTATTAGACGTGTATGGCGATCCCGACAAGTTCGGCAAACGTGTTGGTGGCGATATCGTTTCGAATAAGAAAACCTATTTAAAGCTCAAAGCGCTTCAGCTGGCTGATAAAGAATCGAAAAAATCCCTCGAGCATTGGTATGCATCGAAAGATTTTAATGAATCTGAAAAAGTAAACGCTGTACGTGCCTTATTCGATGATTTAAACATTCGACTCGAAACCGAGCAAATGATGGATCAGTTTTACCGTGAAGCCTTGCAAAACCTCGATGCCATTAAGTTTGATGCGGTGTATAAAAACGAATTGGTGTACATGGCTGCTGCCTTGATGCAGCGAGAGTCGTAGCGTTAATGCATCAAACAGAATTTATGTGTTTTCAAACTCTCTGTATCGGGAAAAAATCCGAAAATTAGTTGGGCATTACAGCACTTCCACGTAATTCAACTCCTTGCCAAAGGTTTCTTTC
>JBKCFX010000233.1:0-6414 GCA_046303595.1 Bacteroidia bacterium | reverse complement strand
GGTTCGATGCAATTGGGACCCGACAACAAAGTGTATGTGGCCCGCAACCAGACTGCACTTTCGGTGATAAATAATCCAAATGTGGCAGGTGTTGGATGCAATTATTCAAATGCTGCAATTTCTTTATCCGGACGAAGCTCGCGCATGGGTTTGCCCAACATGGCATCGTTTTACATCCGTCCCGATATTTTACCTTTTACAAGTTCGGCCAACTGCCTCGATGTGGCGTTTACCGCTCCGTCTGTTTTAACTTCTTCGAACAATTGCGCAAATGCTGCAAGTGCCATTCAATCGGTGCAGTGGAATTTTGGCGATGCGGCTTCGGGTGCATCCAATACAAGCACTGCCTTAAATCCATCGCATACATTCAGCGCGGTTGGAACCTACTCAGTTCGTTTGGTTTTAAATCTGGGCTGTTACAACGATACGCTTATCCAAAACGTGAATGTGAGCGGCTTCACGGTAAACACATCAACAACGCCTGCATCTTGCGGAGCATCCAATGGAACGGCAACAGCAACGCCAGCAACAGCCGGAGCTTACACGTATTTGTGGAGCAACGGACAGCAAACTGCAACTGCCACAGGCCTCGCAGCGGGTAATTATTCCTGTTTGATTACTGCAGCAAGCGGGTGCACATCAACTGCCAATGTTACTATTACATCGGGCGGTTCGATGAGCGTTAACGTGAATGCCACAAATGCCGCTTGTTTTGGAGGCAATGGTTCTGCAACAGCAAGCGCTTCGGGTGGAACAAGTCCTTATTCGTATGCGTGGAGCAACGGAGCAAATGGAGCAACGGCATCGCTTCCTGCCGGCAATTACACGGTTACGGCAAGCGATGCAGCAGGATGTACAGCGGTGCAAAATGTTACCATTACGCAGCCTACACAATTGAGCGCAACGGTTACAGCTACATCACCACTTTGCAATGGATCTACTGGTTCGGCAAGCGTGGCGGTATCGGGTGGAACGGCACCTTACAGCTATGCGTGGTCAAATGGTTCAGCATTGTCTTCAATCAATGGACTTGCGGCAGGGAATTACACTGTAAATGTTACCGATTCGCGCGGTTGCACAGCTTCATCATCTGGGACAATTACAATTCCAACAGCATTAACCGCTACGTTAACTACGAGCAACCCGCTGTGTTTTGGAGGATCGAACGGAAGCGCATCGGTATCGGTTAGCGGTGGAGTTGCGCCTTATACCTATTTGTGGAGCACGGGTGCTGTTACATCTTCTGTAACGAATCGTCCCGCAGGAGCAATTTCGGTAACGATAACCGATGCAAATGGATGCAGCATTTCGCGCAACGCAACATTAACAGCACCTGCTCAACTTCAGGCTTCGGTTTCGGTAACACCGCCGGCATGCGGACAGAGCAATGGCTCAGCGACCGCTTCGGCAACGGGCGGATCTGCACCTTGCACCTATGTATGGTCAACCGGAACATTCAGCAACCAACTCAACGGAATCTCAGCAGGGAATTATTCATTAACTGTTACAGACAATGCAGGATGCTCGGATATTGAGAATTTCAGCATCAGCGCAACTTCAGCACCGAGTCTCACAATAACAGTTACACAACAAGTTTCGTGTAATGGCGGATCAAATGGTGCGATTCAGTCGAATGTTTCGGGTGGAACGGCTCCATATACCTATGCCTGGAATAACGGAGTAGTATCGCCGAATGCCAGCGCTCTTTCGGCCGGTAATTACAGTTTAATCGTAACCGATGCATTGGGTTGTTCAGCATCTGCAAATACTACCATCACACATCCAACAGCTTTGGTTGTAAGCGGAACCGTAGCAAATGCAACTTGCGGAGGATCAGATGGGTCGATAGCAGCGCAAGTATCGGGCGGAACAGCGCCATACAGCTATTCATGGAATACAGCTCCGGTGCAAGTTTCTGCAACAGCATCAGGACTTTCGGCAGGAAATTACATTCTAACAGTAACGGATGCCAACGGATGCACTGCAACATTGAACGAAAACGTACAATCGAGCGGAAGCATTTCGGCCAGCGCAACGGTAGTGAATCAGGTATCGTGCAACGGCGGCAACAACGGCTCTGCTCAAGTAAGCGTAAATGGTGGAACAGCACCCTTCATTTACACATGGAGCAACGGCGCATCATCCGCAACAGCGCAAAACCTAAATGCCGGAAATTATTCGGTAACGGTTGAAGATGCCAACGGATGCGCAGCGGCTGCATCAATAAACATTACAGAACCTAACGCATTTCAGATTTCAATCGCATCTAGCAATATCACCTGCAATGGTTTAAACAATGGTACCGCTTCGGTAAGTGGAACCGGCGGAACATCGCCTTATACATTTGTTTGGAACAATGGCGAAACAACGTCTTCAATTTCAGGACTTCAGGAAGGTGCGTATTCGGTTATCGCGACAGATGCGGCTGGTTGTGTTACAAATGATGCGATTAGTATTTCTGAACCTGCGGCTTTGAGTGTTTCGGAAATCACTTCAAACGTAAGATGCAACGGAATGGCAAACGGAGGAATTTCGTTGAACGTTGCCGGGGGACAAGCTCCATATTTGGTAAATTGGAATGATGGTTCAAATACGTTACAACGCAGTAGCTTGATTGCAGGAGTTTATTCGTATACACTTACTGACGCTTCCGGTTGTTTCGTTATCGGAGATGTAGAAATTACAGAGCCCGCATTACTCGAAGTTTCGGGCGTTGCCTCAAATCTAAATTGTTTCGGATCGAATGATGGTAGTATTTCACTTACGATTGTTGGAGGGATTGAACCGTATATGGTGAACTGGAATTCGGGACAAACTTCTGAAATGATTGAAAATCTCGACAATGGAGTGTATTCTGCGAGCATTCAGGACGCAGAAGGATGCGAAGTAAGTTATTCAACAAGCATTACCGAGCCCGAAATGATAAGCTTCACTACAGAGGTAACCCCTTCATCTTGCATTTCATCCGATGGAAGTATTGGTGTAACAGCCTCCGGAGGAGTAGCGCCTTACCAATACAGCATCGATGGATTGCCTTATCAAACAACACCAAACTTTACCAACTTAACAGCGGGCAATCATGCAGTTTCGATTCGCGATGCAGCAGGTTGTGAGCGCGAAGAAATAATCGCAGTGCCATCGCCGGCCAATTTATCGTTGACCGTGGTTCAAACCACTGATGTGACTTGTCCGGGAGCATACGACGGAACAGCGGAATTACAAATCAACGGCGGAACAGCACCGTATATGATTTCGTGGAGTTCTGAAGAGGCGACCTTAACCGCATCGATGCTTTCTGCCGGCACGCATTACGTAACAGTAACCGATGCCGCTGGATGCGATTTCACAACGACCTTCGAAATTGGAACACCACAGCCAATGCTTGCAACGGCTTCCATTACCGATGTGATTTGCTTTGGCGGAAACGATGGAGCGATAGCCCTAACACTTGAAGGTGGAACCGGAGCGGTTGAAATTGCTTGGGAAAACGGAAGCAATTTGTCACAAATCAATGGCTTAACAGCCGGTGCTTATGCCTTAGAATTAAGCGATGAACACGGCTGTATGGTTCGCGATACGTTTGCTGTTCATCAACCATTGCAGCCACTTGCAGTTGCAGCCGATATCATCGTTCCTGCCTGTGGGGTTGATGGGGGGTCTATTGCCCTTGACGTGATTGGCGGAACCGCGCCTTACAACTATACCTGGTCGCAGGATGCTGCATTAAATGGTCCATTGGCCGGAAATTTATCATCTGGAAACTATTCAATAACCATCGTAGATGCCAACCAGTGCAGCTTGAACGAGTTCTACACACTCAGCAGTCCTGCTCCGCTTAATGCCCAACTCGATTCGTTGCATCATGTAACATGCTTTGGCGCAAACAATGGAGAGGCATTCGTAACGGTTTCAGGAGGAACAGCTCCTTATCAGTACGATTGGGGAACAGGCTTACAGTCGGCACTTGCGCCATTTGCTGCCGGAACCTATTCAATGGAAATTCGCGATGCCGGTGGATGCCAAGCAACGCTGAACTTCACCATCACGCAACCTGAAGAATTGATTGCAAGCCTTGTAACCGAAGATGCAAGTTGTTTCGGATTAAACGACGGTCGCATAATCGCTTCAGTTGAAGGTGGAACGCAACCTTATGCCTATACTTGGTCGAATGGTGCAAATCAAGCTACGAATGCAAATCTTACTGCAGGGAATTATTCACTTAGTTTAACAGATGCGAATGGTTGTACATCAGTGGTTTCGGCGTTGGTTAGTCAGCCAGATGCTCTTGCAATCGAGTTGTTAAGCGAAAATCCTGGTTGCAACAGCAACACTTCGGGTTCTATTTCAGCTCTGGTAAGCGGTGGAGTAGAAGGGTATAGCTTCATCTGGAACACCGGATCGACATCAAATGAAATTAACGGATTAAGCAGTGGTGCTTACGAAGTGCAGGTTACCGATGCCAACGCCTGCACCGCTCAGGCCGAAGTTACATTGGTTTCGGGAGCCGCATTCAGCGTGTTCATCGAAGGCGATACATCGATCTGCAAAGGCGAACAAACGGTGTTGACGGCTACCACAAACCTTCCACATGCGGGTTATTCAATTTCGTGGGGACATGGCGTGAATACCGAGATGGTGGTAGTAAATCCTGCAGAAGATGATGTATACACTGTTGTATTTACCGATTCCTTGGGTTGTTCGGAGGATGCAAGTGTAACCGTGCACGTGAATCCGATTCCGGCCATTGGCATTTCGAGCAGTGTTATGGAAGGATGTGCACCGGTTTGCACGAAGCTCGTAGCACCTGCAGGCTCTGAAAGTTATGATTGGTCGTTTACCGATGGCCGCACTGCCGAAGGAGTAGATCCAACAGTTTGTTTTGAAAATGCCGGTATTTACGGTGTTTCCCTGAGTGTTAGCGATAGCAATGGCTGTTCGGCTCACATGACATGGACCGAAACCATCGAAGTATTCGCCGCACCGGTTGCTGCATTTACCGCGAATCCATCCGAAATTTCATTGGATGAGCCGAATGTAAACTTTACAAGCCAAAGCGAAGGTGCCGATTCGTATACCTATTTCTTTGGCGATCCAGCAAATAACTATGTAATGGCGCCATCTGCGCAGCATGCCTATTCAGATACGGGTTCGTTTGAAGTAACACTCGTTGTAACAAACGAGCATGGCTGCAAAGACGAAGCGGTGAGGACCATTCATGTAGGTGGATTTATAGCATTCTATATTCCCAATGCATTTTCGCCCGATGGCGACGGAACCAACGATGTGTTCATGCCAAAAGCCAGCGGATTGTCGGGTAACGGTTATGAAATGCAGATTTTCGATCGTTGGGGGAATTTGATCTTTGTTACTACCGACTGGGACAAAGGTTGGGATGGAACATACATGGGCAAAGAAGTTCAATCCGGGCAATACGTTTGCAAGGTGAAGTATTTCGATAACAAAGGATTTCCTACCGACCAAATCGGTTCTGTAATCGTTACGGAATAAAAGGGAATTATTTTTTATTCACGTCAACCAAACCTTCGGGCAAGGTCATTTCTATGATTTTTTTATCGCGATTGAGGCGAACGATCCAATCGTCGGTAACCGGAATCAAAATTTCGGGATTCCCTGCTGCTTCGACCACAAATAAATCGTTGGGGCCGTTTTCGAGTACATCGCGAATAACCCCTACTTCTGATATGGTGTTTAAATCTACAACGGTATATCCGATAATCTCGTGGTAATAAAATTTTGTTCCGCTCAAAACAGGCAGTTTTTCGAGTGGAAGGAATACATTGGTTCCAATTAGGATATCGGTTTGCTCGGGCAAATCGATATCGTCCAATTTAAGATGCGCCTGGTTAGAAGGTTGCAGGCGCAGGGACGAAACGAAAAACGGAACCAGTTTTCCGTGGAGTTCCACAAAGACTGATTCCGTTTTGATGTAGTGTTTTGGATTGTCGGTATCCATCAGAAGCAAAACCCTTCCGTCGGTACCCACTTTACGGATAATGCTGCCAAGCTGGAAACATTGATCCTTTTCCATTTGCTTATTCTTCTGTAGCAGCTTCCTCTGCAGCAGGTGCGTCACCTTCTGCGGCAGGAGCTTCTTCTACAACCGGGGCTTCAGCAACTGGTTCAGCAGCAGGGGCTTCTTCAACCGCCGGAGCTTCAACAGCAGATTCTTCTACAACCGGGGCTTCAGCAACTGTTTCTTCAACGGCAGCTACAGGCTCATCAGCAACAGCTTCTTCAGACGGTGCTTCAGGTTCTGGTGCATTCTTGGCTGCAATCGCAGCGGCACGCGCAGCATTTTTCGCAACTTCGTCGGCCTTGCGTTTCTTCTCGGCATCGATTTGGCTGTTCTTTAGGTTAGAACGTTTTCCTTCGATTTTAGAAGATTTCTCTTCT
>JBKCFX010000232.1:0-1174 GCA_046303595.1 Bacteroidia bacterium | reverse complement strand
CCTGCGCGCTGAATAAATCGCGCAATACTCTTGGGGCTTCCGATTTGAACAATCGCATCAACCGGACGAAAATCGACACCCAAATCGAGGCTCGAAGTGCACACAACTGCTTTGAGAATTCCATCGTGCAGGGCGCGCTCTACCCAGGATCTCACTTCCTGGTCGATGCTTCCGTGGTGCATGGCAATATTTCCTGCCAAATCGGGTTCGGCATCCAACAGTGCATGATACCAGATTTCGGTTTGCGAGCGCGTATTGGTAAAAACGAGTGTGCTCTCGTTGCTGCGAATAACGCCCAGCACTTGTTCGAGCATCGAAATACCGATATGGCCTGCCCAGGGCAAGGGCGAATCGGAATCGGGAAACAAGGTATGAATTTCGGGCAAACGTTTCAGATTCGAACGAATAAGCACTCCTGAATTATTTATGCCTAGAAGCACATCCATTGCTTGTTCGAGGTTGCCAATGGTAGCCGAAATTCCCCATACCAGCAGATTTGTGCGAAAAGATTTGAGGCGCGACAAGGCCAACTCGACCTGCACAGCGCGTTTGCTGCTTAGCAATTCGTGCCACTCGTCGACAATAACTGCATCGAGCTGCGAAAAATAATTTTCATAGCCTTTCGAAGCCAGCATCAGATGCAAAGACTCGGGTGTGGTAACCAAAGCATGAGGCGGCTTTCTGCGGATGGCATCGCGGGTTTTGGCATCAGAATCGCCGGTTCGAAGCGAAACTGTCCAATTGGTTTCAAGTTCTGAAGCCGAAGCCTGCATTGCATTGCAAATATCGGCGGCAAGGGCACGAAGCGGAGTAATCCACAACACATTGAGGCCGGTTTTGGGACTTGGATTACGCTGCAGCATTCCGAGCCAAATGGCAAACGTTTTTCCGCTACCGGTTGGCGCATTGAGCAAGCCCGATTTCCCCTGCGAAAGTGCATCCCAACAATCCTGCTGAAAGGCTGGAATGTTCCAACCGCGGCTTTTGTAGTACTTTTTAATGTTTGGAAAAATTGAATGCACAATTGGAGAATTGAGATTACGTTCAAAGGCTGAATATAAACCACGAGATACGTGTAAAGTTTTTGAAAATATAGGAATTGCGGTAATTTTGACTGAGTCAAAAAATGAGCGAATTATGTCGGCAATTTCCAACTGGATTGAAACATTGAAAG
>JBKCFX010000231.1:0-9716 GCA_046303595.1 Bacteroidia bacterium | reverse complement strand
TACCCCGATGGGGAGAAAAAACTTAGCACCACAAAAACATCGGTGCGTTCATTTTTTATTTTCTCGATGATTGGGCGTGCCTGCTCAAATTCGCCAAGCGATGCGCAATGAAATAAAATGCGTTTCCGGCTTCCGGCTTCCGCTAGCCCTAATTTGAGATGCTTTTCCCAGGCTATTCGTCCCGAAATCCATCGCCTTGCTTTTTCATTAACCAAAGCCGCAATTCCGATAAACAATCGGTAAAACAGAATGCCTATGGAATACAGGAAGCCCAATCAGTAAAAATAAAATTCGTCGGGTTTACGCTCATACAATGGAATAATCCAGCCGGCACGAATGCCAATCACGCCATCAGTTCGCTTGGTAAGATCCACTGCATTCTGATCGTAATTGTAGCTTCTACGGTTTTGTGTAAATCCCAACACGTATTCGATGCTCATAAAAAAATTAACGCGCCGCTTATTCCCAAGAAAGAAATAACCTACAGCCGGACTTAGGGCAAGTCCGTTGCTCAAGCGATCGTATCCTTTACTGTAGATTTCATTGAGTTGCGGAACATCGGCGTTACGTTCAAATTCTAATCTGATTTTATGCTGCAAAAAGCCGATTCCGACCGTTCCAAAAACGCCGCTGTTTTTATTTGGCCCCCATATCGGCCATTGCCTTCCCACTTTGATCATTCCACGCATTCCGCGCAACTGAAAGCGCACATCGTAGAGTGTTCCATCGGCTCCAATTAAAAATTTATCCTTCGTAAGAATACCATTGAGCATATCGGTTTCTTTCACCTGCGAACCAAATAGAAACTGATAATCAACTCCTCCCAGCCAGCCTTTGGGCGTTTTCCATAAAAAATCGAGTCCGATTTGTGTGAATGCCCCAAATCGCTGTGCAAAATCCTGCGTCGGAATCCCCAAACCCACCGAAGGCACAAGCATGGGAACGCGTAAAAGCGAATCTTTTACATTGACCTGCGAACTTGACTTCAGAGCGACAAATAAAAACAGAAGTTGAAGAAAAATTTTGCGCATTGTAGCGGCAAATATAGGCGCTTTTAAGTCGCAATGTGTCGTTTTAACGATTTACAAATTGTGTATATTCGCGCCCAAATTGTGTGGCATGGAAAAAATTCAAATGGTCGATCTCAAAGCCCAATATGCACGCATTAAGCCTGAGGTCGATGCTGCTATTCAGCAAGTAATTGACACAACGGCTTTCATTAACGGGCCGGCAGTTGGAGAATTTCAGCGTAATCTCGAAACTTATCTGAATTGCCGCAATGTTATTCCTTGCGCTAACGGTACCGATGCCTTGCAGATTGCCATGATGGCGCTCGGATTTAAACCGGGCGATGAGGTAATTACGGCAAGTTTTACCTATGTTGCCACCGCCGAAGTAATTGCCTTGCTTGGATTAAAGCCGGTTTTGGTAGATGTGAATCCCGAAACGTTTAATATCGATCCCTATGCCATCGAAAAAGCCATTACCGATAAAACGGTAGCAATCGTTCCGGTGCATTTGTTTGGGCAGTGCGCGCCAATGGAGCAAATTTTGGACATCGCAAAACGCCATAACATACATGTAATTGAAGATACTGCGCAGGCTATAGGTGCCGATTATACCTTTGCCGATGGAACGGTTAAAAAAGCCGGAACCATGGGAACAATTGGTGCAACGTCATTTTTCCCATCCAAGAATTTGGGTTGCTATGGCGATGGTGGTGCCATCTTTACCCAAGACGACACGCTGGCGGCAAAAATCAGAATGATTGCCAACCATGGGCAGCGCGTGCGGTATTACCACGATGAGATTGGCGTGAACTCGCGCCTCGACACGATTCAAGCCGCCATCCTTAATGTTAAGCTCAAACAACTCGATACGTATGCTGCGAATCGTAACAAGCTCGCCGCTGCGTATGATGAGGCCTTTTCAAAACTTCCTTTTCTTAAAATTCCTTCCCGCGTTAAAAATTCAACGCATGTTTTTCATCAATATACACTACAGGTTCAGGGAATTAATCGCGATGCATTAAAGGAATATCTCGAAGCGAACAACGTTCCTGCGATGATTTATTACCCCGTACCGCTGCACATGCAAAAGGCATATCTCGATCCGCGCTACACGGAAGGCGTCTTCCCTGTAACAGAGCAATTGTGCGCTTCGGTAATTTCCTTGCCCATGCATACCGAAATGCAGTCCGACCAGTTGGCCCATATTATTCAAACTGTTTCATCGTTTCAATCTGCATAAATTATGAAGAAAATTGCCGTTGTAGGAACCGGTTATGTCGGACTCGTTACAGGCACCTGCCTTGCTGAAACTGGCAATCAGGTAATATGTGTGGATATAGATGCGGAAAAAGTAAAGTCGCTTGCTGCCGGAAAAATTACCATTTATGAACCTCAGCTGGATGTGTATTTTGAACGAAACCTCAAACAGGGCCGTTTGCACTTTACAACCAATCTTGCTGAAGCAGTTGCCCAAAGTGAACTTATATTTTTGGCCTTGCCAACGCCTCCGGGCGAAGATGGATCAGCCGACTTATCGTATATACTTGGTGTAGCTAAGGAGTTGGGTAAACTTTTTACCAGCGACTACAAAGTTGTTATCGATAAAAGTACCGTACCTGTTGGAACAGCTGAGCGCGTGCATGCTGCGATTGCAGAAAATGCGCAGGCCGAATTTGATGTGGTTTCAAACCCCGAATTCTTACGCGAAGGTTATGCAGTTGAAGATTTCATGAAGCCCGATCGTGTAGTAATTGGTACATCTTCGCCAAAGGCCCGTAAAATTATGGAAGAACTTTACCTTCCGTTTGTGCGCCAAGGCAATCCGATTTATTTCATGGATGAACGTTCGGCCGAACTTACCAAATATGCCGCAAACAGCTTCCTAGCGATGAAGATTTCGTTTATGAACGAAATGGCGAATTTGTGCGAATTGCTCGGTGCCGATGTGGATCAGGTGCGCGTTGGAATCGGTTCAGATCAACGAATTGGTAAGCGTTTCCTTTTTCCAGGAATTGGTTATGGCGGAAGTTGTTTCCCAAAGGATGTAAAAGCGCTGGTAAAATCGGCCGATGAAGTAGATTTCGATTTCCGGATTTTGAAATCGGTAATGTCGGTAAACGAAGACCAGAAACAGGTGCTTATTCCGCGCGTTAAGGAATATTTCAATCACAATTTACGTGGAAAAATGATTGCTGTTTGGGGGCTCGCCTTCAAACCCGATACCGACGATATTCGCGAAGCACCTGCCTTGTATATTATCGATGCCTTGCTTGAAGCGGGAGCAGTGGTGCGTGCATTCGATCCCGAAGCCATGAATAACGTGAAGCGTGTTTATGGCGAACGCGTGCATTTTGCATCAAACCAATACGAAGCAATTGAATCGTGCGATGCTTTGGTAATCTGCACCGAATGGGCGGCTTTCCGCAATCCCGATTTCGATGCCATGACACAAGCAATCAGGCACAAAGTAATATTCGATGGGCGCAATCTGTATGCAACGGATGTGATGGCGGAAAAAGGATTTTCGTATTTCAGCATAGGCCGTAAACCAGTAAACTCAAACGCATGAGCACAACACTAAAAGGAAAACGCGTTTTGGTAACCGGTGCGGCCGGATTTTTAGGTTCGCACCTTTGCGATCGTTTTATTGCCGAAGGGTGCAAAGTTGTTGGGATGGATAATCTCATCACCGGTTCGCTCAGCAATATCGAACATTTATTCAAACTCGAGAATTTTGAGTTTTATCATCACGATGTTTCAAAATTCGTTTTCGTACCCGGCGAGCTCGATTATATTCTTCATTTTGCCTCACCGGCGAGCCCAATCGATTATTTGAAAATCCCCATTCAGACGCTTAAAGTGGGTTCGTTGGGAACACACAATTTACTCGGCCTTGCCCGCGTGAAAAAGGCGCGAATGCTTATCGCATCAACATCTGAAGTGTATGGCGATCCAACCGTGCATCCGCAAAACGAAGATTATTGGGGTAATGTAAATCCCATTGGTCCGCGCGGTGTTTACGATGAAGCCAAACGCTTTCAGGAAGCCATCACCATGGCTTATCATACATTTCACGGACTCGAAACACGCATAGTACGCATCTTCAATACCTATGGGCCACGCATGCGCCTTAACGACGGACGTGCTCTTCCTGCCTTTATGGGACAAGCATTGCGTGGAGAAGATATTACAGTATTTGGCGATGGTTCTCAAACGCGTTCGTTTTGCTATGTGGATGATTTAATCGAAGGTATTTACCGTTTGTTGTTGAGCGACTACGCACAGCCGGTGAATATTGGAAATCCGGATGAGATTTCGATTCGCGATTTTGCAGAAGAAATTATAAAGCTCACCGGAACAGATCAGAAAATCGTATACAAACCGCTGCCCACCGACGACCCCAAGCAACGTCAGCCCGACATTACCCGTGCTCGCCAAATTCTCGGATGGGAGCCTAAAGTGAGCAGGGCAGAAGGAATGAAGAAAACATGGGAGTATTTTAAATCATTGCCCGAGTGGATTATTACTCCTCGGGAATTTGCATCGAATTAATCAATGGAATCAAACTATACCGCACACCCAACAGCTGTAATCGACGAAGGCTGTGCTATTGGAAAAGGAACTAAAATTTGGCATTTTTCGCATATTATGCCGAATTGCACACTTGGAGAAAATTGCAACATTGGCCAAAACGTGGTGATTTCGCCCGAGGTTGTTTTGGGCAATAATGTGAAAGTGCAAAACAACGTGTCGATTTACACCGGAGTTACCTGCGACGATGATGTGTTTTTAGGTCCTTCGATGGTGTTTACGAACGTAATTAATCCTCGCAGCGCTGTAAATCGACGCAATGCATATTTGAAAACACATGTTGGGCGAGGTGCTTCAATTGGGGCCAATGCCACCATTGTTTGCGGTCACGACATTGGCGCGTTTGCCTTTATTGGTGCCGGTGCCGTGGTAACGAAAACAGTTCCTGCCTACGCGCTTGTAGTTGGCAATCCTGCCCGCCAAACCGGCTGGATGAGCGAATATGGCCACAAGTTAAAGTTCGATTCAGAAGGTATAGCCGAATGTCCGGAGAGCAAAGAGAAATATAGATTGATTAATAACCTGGTAGAGAAAATCACATTATAAATGCAGCACCCCGGAAAAGTAAAATTCGCAGTAATCGGCGCCGGTCATATCGGGAAACGTCATGCCGAAATGATAAAGCGCAACGACGATGCCGAGCTGGTAGCTATTGTTGATGTGCTACCGCAAGAGCAACTTGGAATCGATGGTTTTAGCGTACCTTATTTCAATTCTACAGAAGCCTTGTTTGCTTCCGGACTCGATTTCGATGTGGTGAATATCTGTTCGCCAAACGGCTTGCATGCAGAACATTCGCTGCTTGCACTTGAAAATCGCAAACACATTGTGTGCGAAAAGCCAATGGGCTTGTCGAAGGCCGAATGCGAGCAAGTAATTTTTAAAGCTTTGCAGGTTTCGAAGCAGGTGTTTTGCGTAATGCAGAACCGTTATTCGCCTCCTTCGGTTTGGATTAAACAGGTAATTGAAGAGAAATTGCTGGGCGATATCTTCATGGTTCAGGTAAACTGTTATTGGAACCGCGATGAGCGTTATTACAAGAAAGGCAATTGGAAAGGCATTCAACACCTCGATGGCGGAACGTTATTTACACAGTTTTCGCATTTCATCGACATCATGTATTGGCTCTTTGGCGATATCGAAGATATTCAAGGAAAATTTGCCGACTTCAACCATAAAGACCTCACCGATTTCGAAGATTCGGGCCTGGTAACATTCCGCTTCGTGAATGGTGGAATGGGCTGTTTAAACTATTCTACGGCCGTGTGGAATCAGAATCTCGAAAGCTCGATGACCATCGTTGGTTCAAAAGGAAGCATCAAAATTGGCGGGCAATATATGAATGAAGTTGAATATTGCCATGTTAAAGACTATACCATGCCCGAGTTACCGCCATCAAGTCCGGCGAACGACTATGGCGCATACAAAGGTTCGGCAGCGAACCACCATTTCGTAATTCAAAATGTAATCGACACACTAAAAGGCCGCACCAGTGCCACAACCAATGCATTGGAAGGACTTAAAGTGGTTGAGATCATTGAACGCATTTATTCACTTCGTTAAATACACACACACTGAAATGAACCTCTATCACGACCTACTGAGTAAAAAAGAAAAGCTCGCAGTTGTTGGCCTTGGGTACGTTGGATTGCCCATTGCACTTGAATTTGCCCGTAAAATCAGTGTTATCGGTTTCGATATCAATGCAAAGCGTGTTGAAATGATGAAGAACCGCATCGATCCGAGCGAAGAACTTGCACCGGAGGAATTCGATGGATGCGACATTCATTTCACGGCAAGTCCCGACGAGTTGCGTGAAGCGCGCTTCTTCATCGTTGCCGTGCCTACGCCAATCGACGAACACAATCTGCCCGATTTACGCCCACTTATTTCTGCCAGCCGCAGCGTAGGTTCGGTGCTCAAGAAAGGCGATATTGTGGTATTCGAATCAACCGTTTACCCGGGTTGCACCGAGGAAGATTGCATTCCGGTTTTGGAAGAAATGTCGGGATTGAAATTCGGAACCGATTTCAAGGTGGGTTATTCTCCAGAGCGCATTAATCCCGGTGACAAGGAACACACCTTGGCGAAAATTGTAAAGGTGGTGAGCGGATGCGATGCCGAATCGCTCGAAATTATTGCCGATACCTATAAAATTGTTGTTGATGCCGGCGTGCACAAAGCATCATCCATAAAAGTTGCCGAAGCCGCGAAGATTATCGAAAACACCCAGCGCGATTTGAACATTGCCTTGATGAATGAATTGTCGATGATTTTTAGCCAGATGGGAATCAATACCTACGATGTACTCGAAGCGGCAGGCACCAAGTGGAACTTTTTGAAGTTTGTTCCCGGTTTAGTTGGTGGACACTGCATTGGTGTGGACCCGTATTATTTGACCTACAAAGCGAAAGAACTTGGACACAATGCACAGGTAATTCTCGCCGGTCGTACAGTAAACGATGGCATGGGAGCCTATGTGGCCAGTAAAGTAGTTAAGAAAATGGTTGCTGCAGGGGTTGATATTGCCAAGAGTCGCGTGTTGGTTATGGGTGCTACATTCAAGGAGAATGTTTCAGATATCCGCAATTCGAAAGTTGCGGATGTAGTGCGCGAATTGAAAGATTTTGGGGTGAATGTTGAAGTAGTCGATCCACATGCCAGCTCAGATGAATTGGTGCACGAATATGGATTCGGACTTGTTGAAGCGCCGAACGGCAAATACAATGCTGCGATTGTTGCGGTAAATCATAAAGATTACATGAGTCTGAATGAAGACCACTTTGAAGCAATGCTCGACGAAAAAGGATTGGTAGCCGATATTAAAGGTGTACTTCGGGGGCGTTTTCAACGTGTAAAATACTGGAGTTTATAAGGAAAATGCAGCAGTCGGGCGCCAAAATTCTTGTTACGGGTGGTATGGGCTATATTGGCTCGCATACCGTTGTGCAATTAATAGAGCGCGGTTATCGGGTGGTAATTGCCGATAATCTCTGCAATTCGAACCGAAATATACTTGGTCGCATTGTTCAAATCGCAGGACAAGAGCCGAAATTTTATGAGATTGATTTATGCGATAAGCAGGCCTTGAATGAATTATTCGAAAAAGAAGAAGATGTCAAGGCCATTGTGCATTTCGCAGCCCTCAAGGCTGTAGGCGAATCGGTGCAGCATCCCTTAAAGTATTACCGCAACAACCTGATTTCTTTACTCAACTTGCTTGAAGTGCAGGAATTGTTCGATGTTACGAATCTTGTTTTTTCGTCGAGTTGCACCGTTTACGGCGAACCTGATGCATTGCCGGTAACTGAGAAATCACCCGTTAAACCGGCTACATCACCATACGGAAACACCAAACAGGTTGGCGAAGAAATTATACGTGAACAATGTGAAGCATCGAAACTACGTTCAATCGCTTTACGTTATTTCAACCCGGTTGGGGCACACGAATCGGCTTTAATTGGAGAACTGCCCATTGGAACTCCAAACAATCTCGTTCCATACATCACCCAAACAGCAATCGGCAAGCAGGAATTCCTTAGGGTTTTTGGAAACGATTATCCCACATCGGATGGTACTTGCATTCGCGATTACATCCATGTCGATGATGTTGCTTCTGCGCATATTGCAGCATTGGAGCGCTTGTTAAATCCGGCTTCGGATAATGCTTCTTTTGAAGTATTTAACATTGGCACCGGGAAAGGGAATACAGTACTTGAAGTAATCCGCGCTTTCGAGCGGGCAAGCAATCAGCAATTGCCATTTAAATTTGTACCACGTCGTGCAGGCGATATCGAAAAGGTGTATGCCGATACCACATTGTCGAATTCTGTGCTAAATTGGAGGGCACAAAAAGATCTATATACCATGATGGCTTCGGCCTGGGAATGGGAAAAAAACATGAAAACCAATCCGCTTCCATGAATAATCCTAAAATTCTAATTACCGGCGGAGCCGGATTTATTGGCTCGCACGTCGTTCGTCGCTTCGTTCGCCGTTATCCAAATTATTCGATTTACAACCTCGATAAGCTTACTTATGCGGGTAATCTGATGAATTTGAAAGATATCGAAGATGAACCGAATTATACCTTCATTAAGGCAGATATTGTTGATGATGCACATATCTTGGAATTGTTTCAGGAGCATCAATTCGATGGTGTTGTGCACTTGGCAGCCGAATCGCATGTCGATCGTTCGATATCCAATCCAACCGAGTTTATCCGCACCAATGTGTTGGGAACGGTTAATCTTTTGAATGCAGCAAAGGCCATTTGGTCTGACACTGTGGATGGCAAACGATTCTATCACATTTCGACCGATGAGGTGTATGGATCGCTTGGCGAAACAGGCTATTTTACCGAAGAAACCAAATACGATCCGCGCAGCCCATACTCGGCTTCCAAAGCCAGTTCAGATCACCTTGTTCGTGCCTATTTCCACACGTTTCACCTACCTGTCGTTTTATCGAACTGCTCCAACAATTACGGTTCGTTTCATTTCCCGGAGAAATTAATTCCGCTGGCTATTCATAACATCAAAAACAACAAAGCCATTCCGGTTTACGGAAAAGGCGATAATGTGCGCGACTGGCTTTTTGTAGAAGACCATGCTGCTGCCATCGACCTTATTTTTCACAAGGGAAGATTGGGTGAAACCTATAATATAGGTGGTGAAAATGAATGGAAGAACATCGATTTGATTCACAAGCTTTGCGAGCTCATGGATGATCGCCTCGGTCGTCCTGCTGGAACTTCTGCACAGTTGATTACTTTCGTGAAGGATCGTGCAGGTCACGACCAGCGCTATGCCATCGACTGTTCGAAACTGAAGGCTGAATTGGGCTGGAAACCATCTGTTCGGTTTGAGGAGGGCTTAGCGAAAACGGTCGATTGGTACATGGAAAATCAGGAGTGGCTCGATAATGTTACATCGGGCGATTATCAAAAATATTACGAACTGCAATACGAGAAACGTTAATCCAATGTACGAGGCTATTCGCTTTCATCCGGCCGAGTTTGATTTATCCCGCTGCAGATTCGTGGTTACTGGCGGTGCGGGCTTTATAGGTTCGCATATTGTCGAATATCTGTTGCAACACGGTGCCGCTTTGGTT
>JBKCFX010000230.1:0-1963 GCA_046303595.1 Bacteroidia bacterium | reverse complement strand
ATACAAGTGTTACTATCAAACCATTTTTAAGTTGTGCCTGATTGCCTTTTTTAATTCCAAGCAGAGCCCAATGCATGGTCATGCTCGATACTAAAATTACTGCAGAACTAATCCAAAACATCAGTGGCATGCTAAAGCTGAGCCATTGCCCGTCGGCTTGGCGCACGATGTATGCCGATGTTAACCCCGAAAACAACATCACAATGCTGAATATACCCACATAAAGCAGGTTTCGGTTTACTTTCTCTTTCAATAAAACTGATTCTGTTTTGGTCATGGGTTTATCCAATAAGGAAGTACAAATAAACTATCGAACATCATGGCAAGCTGCACAACGGGTAAGTAAATGAAGGACGCAAACATCAAGGCTTTGGCATCCGAAACTTCCAATGTTTGGTGGAGCTTTAATGCCTTGCGAAGGAAATAGATTCCTGCAAGTATCGTAATGATTAATGCTGCCGGACTTATCATTCTGAATAAAAAAGGTAAAAAACCAATGGGTAGTAAACCGGCTGTATAGATTAAAATCTGCAAGGCCGAAGTTTTGGAGCGTCCGTCGGCGGCCGGCAACATATGGAAACCTGCTTTTAGATAGTCGTCTTCAAGCACCCAGGCCAATGCCCAAAAATGCGGAAATTGCCAAATAAACTGCACTGCAAACAACACTAGTCCCTGAATTCCAATTTCACCGGTAGCAGCAACCCAGCCCAGAAGCGGCGGAATTGCACCAGGAAATGCACCTACAAACACTGCAAATGGCGTTACGCGTTTTAACGGCGTGTAAATGGCTACATACGAAACCAATGCACCAATTCCCAGCATTCCACTTAAGGGGTTCATGCAAACCCAAAGAATAGCGATGCCTAAAATGCCTGTAATCGAAGAGAAAATCAGAGCCTCTGCCACACTTAACCTACCTTTTGGCATCGGTCGGTTTTCGGTACGTGCCATGAGCAAATCGAGGCGCCGTTCGATGATTTGGTTGAATGCATTTGATGATCCTGTAACAAGAAATCCTCCCAGTGTGAGCCAAAGCGGATCGACCCAAGTGAAGTTTGTCGCTCCCATAAAATAAGAGGTAAGCGCACTAAAAACAACGAGCCAGCTCAGGCGTAATTTCAGCAATTGCATATAATCCTTCGTTTTGGAAGGATGTGCTAATGCAGCTGTGTTGGATAGTGACTCAGACACCTGATTTGATTTATTCGGTGCGAAATTACAACATTCCGCTGCGTATCAGAACCAATTTTCGGGGAATTTGTTCGGGTATTCAAAGGAATATTCGGACTGATATTTAATCAGAACCTTCACTTCGCTCTAAAAATCATAGTAGCGATTCGGCAATAACGTCGATAAGGTGAGAAAACCCCAAATTGTATTGCGTGTTTCGAATGCATTGCGCTGTGATCTGCGCGAAAGATTCAAAGCGATGCGTAGGCCTGTTGTAGGATTTATCAGGTAGCTGATATTCATATCTGTAAAGACAAGTGTATTTTTCACGCCTTGCAAAATTGTATTGCCATAAATGTTTGGAACCTCGGTCGGTCCGCCAACAATCTCGGCCGTTCCCTGAAAAATATTTTGTCCGTAATTCGAAAAACTTCCGTTCGCTTTCAATGAATCTGCCCCATATTGCGCCATCAGCACTTTCGCTTCGAAGCCAAAACGGCGATAGCGGTAACGCAGAAACTGCACATTCTCGATAAAATTCGCACCCAATGGATGGGCAAGCGGCTGCGCATAATGCGTATAGCTCTGTTCGGCTGTGAAATGCCCGTAGGTATATGGACGCACAACATTTAATTCGTTCTGCCAATTCAGGTTTTTAATACCGAACAAATTGAAGAATGAATATCCAAGTTGGAAAGCTTGCTTGTTTGCCCACCAACCATTTCGTGCTTTAACCTCCTTAAGCGAAAATTCGTCGAGCAATAGCTGACCATAGAACATGTATTTCTTGAAC
>JBKCFX010000229.1:0-1016 GCA_046303595.1 Bacteroidia bacterium | reverse complement strand
CTAGTAAGCGATTTGAGTGGCAATCAAAAAGTACGCGTGCTCTTGGCTCAGGCTTTATACGGCAATCCCGACATTCTATTGCTCGATGAGCCCACCAACGACCTCGATGTGCATACCATTGCCTGGCTCGAAGATTACCTGGCCGAGTTCAACAGCACCGTCATCGTTGTATCGCACGACCGACACTTCCTCGATGCCGTATGCACGCACATTGTAGACATCGACTTCGGCAAGATGCGTCTTTACACCGGAAATTATACCTTCTGGTACGAATCGTCGCAGCTCATTGCCCGCCAAATGGCAGATCGCAATGCAAAGATTGAAGATAAACGCAAGCAGTTGCAGGAATTCATCGCGCGATTCAGTGCCAATGCTTCGAAATCGCGCCAGGCTACCAGCCGGAAAAAATTGCTCGACAAGCTCAACGTAGAAGACATGCAGGCATCGAACCGAAAATATCCGGCCATTATCTTCAAACCCGAACGCGAGCCGGGCGATCAGATTCTTCAGGTCGAAAACCTCAGTGCCAGTCACAACGGCATTCAGCTTTTCAAAAATCTCACGTTCAACATGCACCGCGACGATAAGATTGCCGTGGTGGCACAAGACCACAACGCCATTTCACAACTATTCGAAATACTTTCGGGCAACAAACAGCCCGATAGCGGTACATTTACGTGGGGCATCACCATAAAGCCGGTGTATTTGCCGTTGGACAACAGCGCCTTCTTTAAGAACGAATACAACCTCATCGATTGGCTGCGCCAATACTCACACGATCAGGACGAAACGTACATACGCGGTTTTTTAGGCAAGATGCTTTTTTCGGGCGAAGAAACGCTGAAGAAAAGTTCGGTGTTGAGTGGTGGCGAAAAGATGCGTTGTATGATTTCGCGCATGATGCTGCATTCGGGCAACCTGCTTATTCTCGACGAACCTACAAACCATCTCGACCTCGAAAGCATTACAGCTTTTAACAATTCGGTGAGTGAGTTTAAAGGTCCGGTGTTGTTTAC
>JBKCFX010000228.1:0-11483 GCA_046303595.1 Bacteroidia bacterium | reverse complement strand
AAGTGGCTTCCAATTTTCGCAAATTGTTAGATGGAAGTGAGATTGCAAATCAGGAGAAAAAACAAGTGCAAGATCCGTATTCATTTCGCTGTACGCCGCAGGTGGTAGGTGCATCGCTCGATGTGTGGACACATTGCAACGCTGTATTTGAGCGCGAAATTAATTCGGTAACCGATAATCCGAACGTGTTTCCCGATGAGGATGTAATTCTTTCGGGTGGGAATTTCCATGGTCAACCGCTGGCCATGGCGCTCGATTACTTGTGCTTGGCGATGCACGAAGTGGGCAGCATTTCGGAGCGACGCACCTATCAATTAACGTTGGGCAAAAACGGATTGCCGCATTTTCTGGCTGCCGATGCGGGGCTGCATTCAGGCATGATGATTCCGCAATACACCGCTGCTGCCTTGGTGAGCCAAAATAAACAGCTGTGTACACCCGCTTCGGCCGACACTATCGATTCATCGGCTGGGCAAGAAGATCATGTGAGCATGGGCGCCAACGCCGCAACCAAAGCATGGCGTGTACTCAACAATCTGGAGTCGATTCTGGGGATTGAGTTGCTGAATGCCGCGCAGGCTATCGAATTTAGGCGGCCGCTGCGGAGTTCGGCATTGCTGGAAAACGTTCTGGCTCAATTCAGAGCAGAAATTCCGTTCATGGAGGAAGACCGCATTTTATCGAACGATATGCGAAAGGCATCGCAATTCGTAAGGATACGAAGTTTTAAAGGCGATTTTTTCAATCTGCGATGAGCAGCGCATTTTCACCGAATTCTCGCAGGCAATGCGCATAGAATAATTCAGCTCGGTTTACCGATCGAAGCAGCTC
Organism: Bacteroidia bacterium; assembly: GCA_046303595.1. Taxonomy (GTDB): domain Bacteria; phylum Bacteroidota; class Bacteroidia; order M30B66; family M30B66; genus CAMCXT01. The sequence goes on along the minus strand of JBKCFX010000228.1, from coordinate 10,652 downwards.
ATCAACCAATTGTTCGCTGAGTCTGTATGCATCGTCAGCACTAACAAAACCTTGCGCTTTTTGACGGTAAATTTGGTCGAGCATTTCCTGGTAGCTCGATGTACGCTCGAGTTTCATCACAGGTGTTTTGCTTAGAATTTCATTTCGAAGCGTTTCGCGTTGAAATTCTTCGCTCATTTTAGATTCCTCGAGGCATTTTGCCAGTCGGATGAATGTGTTTTCGTAGTTTTCATCGAGCTTGATGTACACATAGGCATTGGGGTCCTCGCGTCGATTATTGGAATAACCCACTTTCAAAAACGCCGAAAATCCATTATCAAATACCTGTTGCAATTGGGGATATTGAAGGCAATATTCGGCCTGATAATAGGGGAATAGATTGAACCAGCCCATTGCATCGAACAGGATGCGCTGCAGTTCGTCGCTTGGAACGGATGGATGTTTGATACGTAATTTTTGATCATATACTTCATTTATTCGCACAGAAAAACCCGCAGACTTTAGCCACTTCAATGGCTCGGGTTGCGCGCGCAGGGCCAAGCCAATTTCGGGCGATTCGACCGTATAACAAATGCTTACATTGGGCGTACGAAAGCTGCTGTAATACGATAAAATATAGTTAGAAAAGTTATCCGGAAGATAAATTGGAGTCGGAGTTACGATAACTCTGCCTGTTGGTCTGAAGTGGAAATCAACGAGGATAAAATCGCCATCCTGAAGGTTTAATGTTTTGGCGCTTAGTCCAGCGTCCAAAAAATTCCATCCACCATCAAGTTTATGAAGGGAATAGACATACGCGCCAGCTTTTATTTCGCCGTTTATCAATTCCGAATCTTTGCGTAATTCCAGGTATTTTCGAAATGGCGTAAAGAGCTGCTCATCTTCCTTGATTCGAAGTTCTTCGTACCAGTCGTTTCGTGCCGCCATGTGTTGGGTATACTCTTGCGTATCCCATACAGATTGTCCATTGTTCGATCGTTCCGAAATCCAAGATTTGAACTCGTTGTAACGAATAACGTTTAGCTTCATAAGTTGAAGAATTTGCCTGTAAACATAATGGTTCTGAATAAAAATCGGAGTTAAACGCTACATTTTCCAACGCATGAAATTTCATGGTTATTACTTGTTCGGGTGTGGATTCCTGCATGGTAAAAAATGCATGTAAATCCTTCATTTGATTACCTTCGAACTTTTATCGCACATGTCGGGCACTCGATTCTTAGGCTTACCGCTGCATAGGAAATCTGTTCTATGGATATTGCTTGTGCTGTTGCTCCTTGGTTTGCATTTTTACGATGCAGAGGCCGATCCTTCCTTGCTAAAAACTACAGAGGACATTCACGACGAGGCTTGGTGGGCCGAAAACGCGCGGCAGAAAGTGCTATACGACCGCTGGACTGTTGATGGCATTGCCGGAGTCTTGGCTGCCGGGCCGCTCACTGTTGCCTGGCATTATGGTGTTTTTTCGGTCTGGGGTATTAACTTTTATTCCTTGCGAATCATCGCATTGTTGCCGTTTACGTTGCTCGTTCTGGCATTGCTTTTCCGGAAGAAAAGGCACGAGTCGAGCGAGAAGAATTCATTGAATTACAAGCATGTCGCATTATTGTTAGTTAGTTTGCCGCTGGTGTTGGACTGGTCGCGGCTTGGGCACCCCGAAATGCTGATGGCCTGCCTAGGCATTTGCAGCTTTATGATAGGGCGACGTGAAGGCAAATACAATCTGGTTTATGCCGGAAGCATTGCTGCGCTCGGTCTGTTCGTAAAAGGCTCGTTTGTATATCATTTTTTAGCCATCGCACTTGTTTTGTCAGGAACTGAGATGAAGCATTTCATTCGGCGAGGAATCTTTTTTTCGTTTGGAGCAGGTTTGATCGTGTTGCCCTTCTGGTTTGGATATTTCGTCCCCAACGCTGCATTTTTCGAGACCTACACTAATTTGTTTGCGGGCGAATATTATACCTGGCAGCAATTGCTGCATCCGGCCGGTATTGTTTTTCGGCTGACATATTTGGCCGAGAAATCGTTTGTAAACGATCCGCTCAGCAGCATTGGCATTGCATTGTTGCTGATTCGTTACATACAAGGCCATGTACCTCGCGAACGCTTTAGTTTTACTGCCTTACTTGCTTGGGCTTTTGCCTTAATCCTGTTGAGCGATTTTTCGCCACGGCGAGCAGTTTTCGTGTTGATGCTCCTACCCTTTGCACTCCTCGAGCCGCAAAAGCAAGCAAGAATTGTTTGGTGGAAAACAGGAATCCTTTATGGATTAATTTCACTCACACTGTTGCCATATTGTTGGCCCGATGCCTGGCTGCGTTGGAGCCTGCTAAATGGTCGGCTCGATTACACCGGAATGCTTTGGATTGCCGTATTTGTGCATGTTGTAGCGTCTATGGGGTTATCGTATGGAATTCAACACCTCAAACACGAACGACTTAAAAATATAGTTTTTGCTTTGCCCGTATTTTTGTGGTGGATTTTACTGCAGAAATCAAGTTGGCAGCGCTTGAATTGCGGAATTGTGAACGAACATTTTTTAACCATACTCATCTTCGCCGGCGCATTGTGTTTGCTGATTTGCGTTCGTTACCCAAAGCATACTTATGGCGGTATTGCCATACTTTCGGTGTTTTGGATTGGTTTGATGATTCAAACCCGCAGCCACCAGGTTTTGAACGCTGCTAATTATCTAAAAATACATGGGAAGGCTAATGAATATGCGATTGGTTATGGCCTACCTTATACCTTAACCTTTTTGAGCCCTGTTTCGCCGGTTTTTCATCCCGAATCTGAACGAAAGTTACCGATTCGCTGGTGTATTGGATTGAGCAGTCCGGAGTTTTCGAACAGAACAGTGGAGAGTTATTGTGAACGATACTGCCCAAATGGAACTAAAACAATGCAGACCTTCCCTTTATATGATAAAAGAGAAGAAGCCTGGATTTTAGAACGTTCGATTTAGTAAATCGGCTGTTCATTATCCACGGCTTCCCGCCCTTTCTTGGAATATCGCGAAATTATTGCTTCACAAATTTGATGAATCGGTTTGCTTGTTCTTTGCCTTGCAGTACAATGGAATAGATGCCCGCTTCCATCGTACCAAGATCGAGTTCGATTTGATTCTCGCCTTGTTGCGTCATTATTGACTTAGCAAGCATGAGTCGTCCATGCATATCGAAGATATTTACCTGTAGTTTTTCATTGCTTTCAGCATGTACTACCAAGGTTGTGCTTGTTCCAGCTACAGGATTCGGATAGAGTGTCGGACCGGGTAAAATAGTAGACACTACATCTTCTTCACTTCCATCATCGAAGCGTGCACCGCTTAACTGACCAGGGGTCCAGCAAGTTGAATAAATTTGTCCATTAGTGCTTTGGAAGCCAATATCTTCTGCGAAGCCGTTGTTGCCAACCGAAAATGCAGCAGCTGATGACGTGCTTGATACAGAGGTGCTGGATGGCACTTCACTCAGCTCTGAGCACATAGTTTGTAAACCAAGGGTAGATATTACAAGCATTCCTTTTTGAAACATTCCGGCAGCAGGATCCAATGTTATTTTTTGAGAACCGAAGCAGGCGACTCCATTTCCGGATGCTTGATTTTGAACGAGATCAATTGCGTTAAATGTTGAATTTGTAGCGTTTACAAAAGTTTTAACCAAATTTGCCTTTCCATCTGCTCCACATTGAATTTGCATGGCCTGCTTGCTGCCGTTTGCGAGGTATGAAGTTGCTGCGAGGTAATATTTGATTATACCATTCGAATTTTGCATTACAACGTCATTTCCTTCTTGTTTTGTCGATGGAGTTAAAGAAAATCCGGGAGTTGTTATATTGTTGAAAAATTCGATAGTGGGTTTTACATTGCTATCGGTTTTTACGCGTAAAATTACTGTTGAAGTGCGGCTGTTTGAATTTTGTTTAGCCGATCCGGTTAGTACAAATGCCTGTGGATTCTCAGTTGGTCGGATGCTTTTAAGGTTAAGCTCTGAGTAAAGAGCAGGAGTAAATGTGTAAATCCACCTAACAACACCCGCATTCGTTAGTTTAGCTATAAATGCACGTTTTGTCGCTTCATTTCCGTTTGCATTTTTATAATTGCCCACTACGATTACGTTGCCGGTGTTGCTCTCGTCGATAACAGAAGTCGCTTCTGCCTCAACAATCCAGCCCGGCACATTCAACGCAAGGCTCTTGCTCCAATTCAACGCCGTTCCATCCGAATTGTGGCGCATGAGAATGAAATTAGTTGCGCCGGTTGCCATGTTCTTACTCTTACCGCAGGTATAATAGAAATTAGAATTAAAGGTTCGTGATTTACGCGTACACAATGCCTCGTCAAGACCACCAAAATCAACTTTTCGCGCTTTAATAGCATTTCCGAGTTGATCGGTTTGTAGAATAAGTACATCGCTAAGCGAAGGAACCAGTTTAACAGATCCAGAACAGGTAAATTTCACTGAACTATTCTCACTGATACTGTTTAATTGACTTTGGTAAGCCCCTGCAGGACCAAAAAAATCATATTCTTTTGAACTCAGCAAATTGCCATTGGCGTCGATTCCAGTGAATATACTTCTGTTAAAGGTGATTCCATTGCCAAGGTTATCGGCAATGCTTCCGCATGCCATGTGCACGCCAAGGTTGCCCGATTTATAGTAATCGCTTATAAAGCCATCATTGTATTGCTCGTTCGAAATGAAATCGGTTGCAGAACCTTTGATTCCGTATTGAGCGATTGATGCTTGGGCTAATAATGTTAGACCGAAAATGCTGGTGTAGATAAAATTCTTCATAGGGCGTTTCAATTGGTTGATGCAAAAGTGAAATCTTGCGTCAGGAACACCAACGACGAAATGCCTATTTCTTACTCGGCCAAAACCATGATTCTACTATTTTTCTACGGTATATATAGAATTTTGCGACACGAATCTAACACCCATAAAAAAGGGAGATGCCTTTCGAGCACCTCCCTTTTCGTGAATAAATAACGAATTCGGCTTATTTAGTCTTGAATATACCTTTGAATAACCCTCCTGAATTTTCTTTCGAGGAACTTGATTTGGTCTTTGAAGATTGACGGCCTTTTTCTCCTTTGGTTGAGCTTTTTGTATTGAGGCCATCGGATGTCATGTTAATATTGAGATTTACTTTCTCCCCACCTTTAATCAAATCGCAAAGCGAACAATCTTCTCCATCTTCTGAGTGCCCTTTCTTTGTCCATTTGATTGGGTTGCCATATTCGTCCATTTCAACACAAGGCTGGTTGCAGTCAGATTTCGGACGGTTCGGATTGTAATCAGGATTGCGCGTCATACCGCATTCGCAATACTGGCAAGAACCATCATCCTGTGTTGCATCCGGATTGTACGACAACGAACTTGGGTCTGTACAGCCTTTAACAGGTCCTGCACAGGCCTTTAAGTCTTCGGCACGCACACCTTGTACTTTAACAAACTTGCCCTTGTTGCCTTCGGTTGTTACCAATGCAACTTTTCCGTCTTTGTAAAAAATGTGCGCTTCGGCTTCATTTACGAAGAAACGGCGACCTGTGTTGAGGTACGACTCTAATTGCGCGTTTCTGCGTGTAATTTTACGCTTCGGTTTCCAGTATTTATACACGTGAACTTCGCAACCTTCATCTGTTCCCATCAAAATGTCGTATGGGTAAATGCCGGCAAAATTTGCAAGCGTCTGGTCTTTGCTCATTCCGATTTCAACTTTGGTTAGCTGCTCGGTTGTAACGTGCAATGTGGGCAACATTGGTTTTTTAACCTTGCATGAACCCAAACCAATTACAAGCAGTACGATAGATATTTTTAAAAGTGTTTTCATCGCTCGAATTATTTAGTATTAAGGATTTGGTTCATCTGGTTCAATGCATTTTTTGAATCGGCTAAGCCTGCCGAAGTATAGTAATACAGCATTTTTCCGCTTTGCGCATCAAATACTACAACTAAATCGCTTGGATTGATATAGCGCGGTGCGCCAAGGTTTAGGTTCGCCTCGCTGTTGTAAGCGCCTCTTACCTTCATGTGATGGTGAACGTATTTGTATTCAACCATTTTAACCCCGTCTTTTGCATTTACATACATGTCGAACGGAGGCGCATCCAGTACATTATCGACTTCGCTCATCGACATGCCTTTTTGCAATTTGTAGATTTTCGATACAGTGGTGTAGCTTGGCAACATCACTGTACTGCAGGCACTAAATAAGAGTGCTGCGATTGGAAGAAAAAGTAATCGTTTTTTCATAGTGATTTGTTTCCTACTCTCAGGCTTTTCGGATTCGCCCCGTTTTTGCATAATGGTTTCTGGACTCCATTTTTTATTCACGTTTTTAATTAAAATTTGCAGTGATTGTTGCTCTCTTTAAGGCCTTTTAATAAGAGTTTATATTTAATTTATTGATTTGAATCGCTACGTCATTATAAAATCAAACACGTCGCAAAAGAGCAATTTTATTTTATGTGATTACATTCTTGTTTGTTTTTGTTTTCATAAGTTTTTAACAAGGCAAAATTATCCCTACATAGTGAAATATTCTTGCAGTGAGTTTCTTTTTTAAAATTTAACGATAATTTTAATCCAAATTTAAATTACAGCATTGTTTGAGGGCGAGGTAAAAGATTTCGCATAATTTTACCGGGTGAAATCTTTTTACCACTTCCTGATTGTTTTTCTGATTGCGCCATCGTTTCAGGCGCAGGATTCAAAGCGCATGAGCCTGCAGCAGTGCATCGATCAGGCATGGAACAACAATTTGCAATTGCGGCAAAGCCTCCTTCAGGTGCAACAAAGCGATATCAATCTGCTGCAATCGAAAGCGCAGAGTTTGCCTTCGCTCAATGCGTCTGCAAACCATACCTACAATACCGGCCGACGCATCGACCCCTTCACCAACCAGTTTGCCGACCAACGCGTTCTTTCACAAAACTTCAGTTTGAGCAGCGGCGTTAATTTGTTCGCGGGCTTGAGCAATTGGAATTCAATTAAAGCGAACAGCGAGAGTTTGAAGGCAGCCAAACTGAGCGCCGAACAAATCAAAAACGACATCGCCCTGCAGGTTGCCAATGCATTTCTAACGGTCTTGCTTGCCGACGAATTGCTGAAGATTGCCGACAGTCAGTTCATCCTTGCCGAAAAACAAACCGAGCGCGCCAAATTGCTGCTCGATGCCGGTCGCTCGGCCATGGGCGATTACCTTCAAGTTGAAGCCAACCGAGACAACGAATCGCTGAACGTTGTACGGGCACGAAACAACAAGGAAGCCGCATTGCTCGCACTTGCGCAACTGATTCAAGCGGATGATGTCGTTGGGTTTGATGTTGTGGCCCCCGATTTTGGCACAACAGAAGTGAAACTTCCGGCTTTCGATGCCAATCAGGTTTATGCCAACGCTTTGCAATGGCAACCCGGAATTTTAAGTGCGGAGCGCAATGTAACAAGCGCCGATTTTCTACTCAAAGCAGCAAGAGGACAATACCTGCCTACCTTGTCGGCATTTGGAGGAATTGGTACGGGGTATTCGGAATTGTCGAGAAAAGTAACAGGGTTCGAAACGCAACAGCAAAGCATTGGCAGCATTGATGGCGTACCTATTTTGCTTGATGTGAATGTTCCTACTTATGTGCTTACTCCGTTCAACGAGCAGCTCGATCAGAATTTCAACCGCACCTTCGGCTTTTCGCTCAATGTGCCGCTATTTAACAATTTGCGTACACGCTCGCAGGTTAGCTTGCAGAAAATAGCGGTCGACAATACGCGCATTCAATCCGACATCCAGAAAAACCAATTGCGGCGCGACATCCAAACAGCTTGGCAAAACGCGAAAGCCGCATACGAACGCCTTAGTGCCACCACGAAAGCACTCAGCGCTACTGAAAAGGCGTTTGAATACACCACAACACGTTACGACGAAGGCTTACTGAATATTTACGATTTTACGGCCGGCCGAAATCAGCTCGTTGCCGCACAATCGAACCAGGCACAGGCGCGATTCGAGCTCATACTTCGCTTAAAAGTTCTTGATTTTTACCTGGGGAAACCCATCGCATTTTAACCATGAAAAAACGCACTAAAATCCTGCTCATCATTGTCGGCGCTTTAATTGCGTTGGGAATCATCGGTAAAATGGCCGGGTGGTTCGGGAAAAAACCCGGTGTTGAGGTGGCCGTTGAAAAAGCCGAATTGCGAAATATTACCGAAATGGTTTCGGCAAACGGCAAAATTCAACCCGAAGTGGAAGTGAAGATCTCGGCCGATGTTTCGGGCGAAATCGTAGAGCTGCACGTGAAAGAAGGGCAGAAAGTACAGAAAGGGCAACATCTACTTACCATTAATCCCGACCTTATTCAATCGGCCGCCGATCGTGTTGCTGCAGCATTGAATCAGACCAAAGCGAATTTGGCCAACGCTAAGGCGCGCGAAAATCAGGCAAAAGCCAATTTTGTGAATGCCGAACAAAGCTTCAACCGCAGCAAGAAACTCCGCGATCAGCAAGCCATCTCTGCGGCCGAATACGATGCTGCCGTAGCACAGTTTGAAGGAGCAAAAGGCGAACTCGAAGCCGCGAAACAAAGCGTTTTCGCCGCCGAATTCGCCGTAAACAGCGCACAGGCATCCTTAAAAGAAGCAAACGACAACCTCAACCGTACCCGAATTTACGCCCCAACCGATGGTACAATCTCTAAACTGAATGTTGAATTGGGCGAACGCGTGGTTGGAACCGCACAAATGAGCGGAACCGAATTGCTGCGCATTGCGAATCTCTCTGAAATGGAAGTAAGCGTTGACGTAAACGAAAACGACATTGTACGCATCCAGCTCAACGACACCGCCAATGTTGAAGTGGATGCTTACGGCGACCGAGTTTTCAAAGGCATTGTAACCGAAATCGCGAATTCGTCTAAAACCGCAGGCGATTTAATGAATACCGGCGATCAGGTAACCAACTTCTCGGTTAAAATCCGAATTCTGCGCAGCTCATACGAAGATTTACTGGATACGGCGCAAGCCCACCTCTCGCCTTTCAGGCCTGGCATGTCGGCCACGGTTGATGTCTTAACCGAAACGCAGAAAAACGTAATTGCAGTGCCAATTATGGCCGTAACGACGCGCTTATCAGACGATTCCACAAAGAAAAGCGATTCGGGAATGGAAGAATTAGACGAAGTGGTGTTTGTGCATCAAAACGGAAAAATCAAAAAGGTAAATGTAAAAACCGGAATTCAGGACATGAACCACATCCGAATTCTGGAAGGAATCAAGGTGGGCGATGAGGTTGTTTCGGCGCCATATACAGCCATTTCGAAAATCCTTCGCGATAGCATGGATGTAATCGTTGTAGATGCATCATCTCTGTACAACCAAACCGAATAAACTTGGCTTGTTTCCTGCACATCGAAACGGCGACAGGCATTTGTTCGGTTGCGCTAAGTAAAAACGGGAATCTACTCGCCGTTGAAAGCCGCAACGAAGGCTACAAACACGCCGAGAATCTTTTGGTATTGTTAGAAAAAATCAAAGAACTAGCAGGGATTGATTTGTCAGAGATCGATGCTGTTGTAGTTTCGGCCGGACCGGGTTCCTACACCGGATTGCGCATCGGCATGTCGACCGCCAAAGGAATTTGCTACGCGCTGGATAAGAAACTATTACTTGTCGACACACTCGAAAGTATGGCTGCAGGTTACCTACGATGTAACCCTAAATTTACAGGCTTAATCCTTCCTATGCTTGATGCCCGCCGTATGGAAGTTTATGCTGCTCTCTTTGATGAAAGCGGAAGCCGGTTTATGGAAAATGCACCTGTAATTCTGGATGATCGAAGCTTCTCAGATTTGCGAAACAAACGCATAGCTATAATCGGCGATGGCGCAGCGAAATTCAGTGAAATTGCGCAAGCCGAAAGCTGGACTTTTGAACCATTCTTTTTATGGGATGCGCAAGACAGCATCAACATGGCGATGGAAGCATTCGAAAAAGGCAATTTTGCAGATCTGGCCTATGCCGAGCCCAATTACCTGAAGCCGTTTTATACCACCGCCAAGCCTGCACAATTATGAGAGGAAGAGTGGTTCGGTCAACCGGTAGTTTCGCAACGGTTCGAACAGAATCGGGCCAAACGCTCGAATGCACAATCAGAGGAATATTTCGTTTAAAAGGCATACGCAGCACCAATCCGGTGGCGGTGGGCGACTGGGTAGAAGTGAGTGGTGAAGCAGGCGAATCGGCGATTACCGAAATTTATCCCCGCGAGAACTACATCATCCGCAAATCAATCAACCTTAGCAAAGAATCGCATATTCTGGCGGCCAATATCGATCAGGCCTTTGTAATTGTTACGCTGCACTCTCCACGCACTTCGCTAGGCTTTGTCGACCGGCTGCTGGTTACTTGCGAGGCCTACCATATTCCGGTGAGCATGGTGCTTAATAAAACCGATTTATACATCAGTGAAAAGGATAAAAATAACGTAGCCTATTTCTACGAGGTGTATCGCGCGGCAGGGTACCGCATTATCGAAACATCGGCACAACAAGCTCTTGGCATTGAACCGCTGAAGGATGCCATGCGCGGAAATGTGAATTTATTCACCGGGCATTCGGGTGCGGGCAAATCGAGTTTGATAAACCTTCTCGCACC
>JBKCFX010000227.1:0-1827 GCA_046303595.1 Bacteroidia bacterium | reverse complement strand
GCTCAATATGATTCGTTGGGTAATTATCGCTACAGTTATGCCTTTGAGGGCAGCGGCACAACGCGGACCTATTGTCTTGAATACAGAAACGACAATGAGTTACTCATTGCCGGAAAGTATTCAGATATCGTAGACCTCGATTTTAATCCGAATGCCGATAATTCATTCAGCAGCCCGGGCTCGGGTTCGTTTATGTTCCTCGGAAGTTATGCCTTATGCCGCGCAAACTATACGTTTAATACCGAATTTCTTTGTCAGGGCGATAGTTTGCTGCTCAACGGAAATTACTATACATCCGGCGATACACTCACCATTTATGGCACTACAAGCGCAGGTTGCGATAGTGTTCAACGGTATTCTTTTTTCACATCTCCTTCAGATTTCACTCCTGTTGTTGTACCATCGGCTGTTTGCACGGGGTCCACGTTCCAGCTACAAGCCGATTCTAACCTGAGTAATGTACAATGGGAAACCGGCCTCTCAGGATCTGTTTTATCATTGAATGCCCCAGAAATTGCGGGTGTGTATGTTTATGCTTATTCAGCATTATTGAATGGTTGCACGGTTTCTGATTCAGCCGAAATTGAGGTAAACGGCTCGCCTGCCTTGGACTTGGGTGATGATTTGTTTCTGTGTGAGAATGAGGATGTAGTAATTTCGGGACCTGTTGGTGATTTTATCTATACTTGGAGTACCGGAGATACGCAGCCATTCATCGAAGTAACATCGGGATCATTGCCGGTTGGATCAAACCAAATTGCGCTTACCGTAATCGATACGCTGGGATGCTCTGGTACAGATTCGCTACTGGTTCAGGTTGAGCTGTGTCTCAATACACCTGATTTAGTTGCAGAAGCAGGCTCCCTAGTTTTCCCCAACCCCTGCAATTCGAAAATTTGGATTGTTGCTCCGCAAGAAGCAGAAAAAAATCCCTTGATTCGTATTTATACACCGGCGGGACAACTGGTTCACGAGCAATTTGCCGCCGAATCAGCTGTGGATGTTTCAGCCCTCAGCCGCGGACTGTATATTTTGACGGTTGTCTCAAACAACTCGGCAAAGCCGGTAATGTTTTTGAAAAATTAATGTGCGAACATGCAGGCATCCGGCCTAAAATTGCGGTGTTCATTGAGGTGCACATAGCCCAGCTGATTGGTCAGCATGCGGGTTGTGCCTATTTTAAATTCAGGAATATTGGAATGATGATGACCGTAAACCCAGCATGCCGGCGCTGTGGTTTCGATAAAATCAAAAAGCTCTGTGGCAAAAGCCTCGTTAAGCGGATCGCCATTGTATTGCGGTGGGTAATTTAAAAATGTAGGGCAGTGATGCGTAAATACGGCCACTGAATTCATTGATTTGTTACTCGTTGTGCGTTTTATAAATTCGAGCGCTTCTGCATGAAATTGATTGTAAAGGTCGGCCGAAAGGCGCTTTCCGTTGTACGTTATTGTACGAAAATCATTCAAGGTTTTTTCTATAAACCATTGATTATATGTACTTATTTTAGTCCAAAGTGTAGTAAATATAAGGTGTATGGCCTTGTATTCGATGGCAATATTATTCACCAAAAAAACATTGCTGCGGATGGTTTCATGAAGTATTCCTGTTTTTTGCGCAGCATCGAAATGATAATACTCATGGTTTCCGGGTAACCAATACGTTGTTTCAAAATTATCGGCTATGTAGTCGATCCTGAAAAAGTCCGATTCAGGAAAAATTAATTTTCAAATTCGTCAGAATTAAGCGAGAAGTTTCGATTTGACCGACTAAAAATTTACTGATTCGATTTTCAAGAAAGGCAAATAAAAGATTTAACTGGATTTC
>JBKCFX010000226.1:0-8914 GCA_046303595.1 Bacteroidia bacterium | reverse complement strand
CTTGTAAACCCAGAGACCTGAATTGTTGTACAAGTAAACCTGCGTTCCCGCCTCAATGGTTAGTGTTTGTGCCGAGTCTACAACCAGATAGCCAATAATAACTTTTGGACGTTCATTCGTCCAAACTGTATTTGCATCGGGTAAAATGGAGAATGGGGGAAACCCACTGCCAAGGAACTGGTCGGGCCGATAAAAATCTGCGTTTCTGCCGTAGGCAACAAGCAACACTTTTTGCTCATTCCCATTGGTTTCGAACAAAATACTATCGCTTACCACAAAGGGATTGAGTTCGTTGTTCGGGTCGATGGTGACTTCTGTAAACACAAAAATGCTATCTCCGGCATCAATTTCCACATCCGTTATGGAAGTCCCGGGCACGCCATCAACATTTATCCTGAACAGGGAGTTACTGCCTCCGGCAAGGCGAATGGAGGAGATTTTAATGCGTTTGTCGTTCGGGTTGTATACACGAAAACGCTTGGTAACAGAGCTCAACGTGGTGAATACGGTATCGAAATACACCGAATCGGTCGAAAATGAAAGTTTATCGGATGGATTTTCTGTTAACTCATCCTTGCGGCAAGAGCTTCCGAATCCAAGGAATAGAATTCCAAGTAAGACAAGGATGTAACACGAACTTTTCAATGCGATTTCGAACGAATATACCTGTGAAATATTGCCGGTAGCAAGTTAAAAAATAAGGCGTTCAACCGGTTTTCCATTTGCAATGTGGCTTTCAACGATTTCGTCGACATCGCTCAATTGAACCTTCCCGTAAAAAACACCATCAGGGTAAACCGCCACAACGGGTCCCGATTCGCAGAAATCGAAGCAGCCGGTTCGTTGGGCACGTATTGGCATATCGAGGTTTCGGTCTTTGATTGCTTTTTTAAATGCAGTAACCAGAGCAAGGCCATGTTGTTCGCCACAGCAAGGACGCGGAGCGCCATCGGGTCGCTGGTTTGTGCAAATGAACAGATGTTTTTGGTATTTCATCGTAAAGGTCAATTTGCGAACAAAGGTAAGCATTGATTTGTTGTATTGAGGTGAAAACCATACTTGTTACCGGGGGCACAGGATTAATAGGGAAAGCACTTGCGAAAGCGCTTAAGGCTCAAGGCTACGGCGTAATTTTATTGAGTCGTGGGATAGAATTGCATCCGGATTACGATGCGGTATATCAGTGGGATGCCATCAACAGGCGCTTCGATTATGCAGCACTTGATGGCGTTACCGATATAATCCATCTCGCGGGTGCGGGCATTGCCGATAAGCGCTGGACAGAGCAGCGAAAAAAAGAAATCGTTGAAAGCCGTGTTGCGCCTTTGCAAGCCATTCGAACAGCTTTGGCAGAAAGAGGTCAGAAAATCAACACCTTGGTTTCGGGTTCGGCCGTTGGCTGGTATGGAAGTATAACCGATTCGTTGTTGCATACCGAAAACGAGCCTGCAGCAGGAGATTTTATGGGCGAAACGTGTAGATTATGGGAAAATGCAGCCAATGCGTTTTCGGATTGCGCACATCGAGTGGTTACAATTCGAACCGGTATTGTGTTGGATGCAGAAAGTGGGGCATTTCCGAGTTTATTGCGGGCAGTGAAATTAGGATTTGGAGCGCCATTGGGAACAGGTCGTCAACAAATGCCCTGGATTCATCGCGATGACAGTATAGCGGTATTTAAAAGCGCACTGGAGAACACGGCCTATTCCGGACCAATCAATGCTACCGCGTCTGAGAACTGCAACAACAGAACGTTTACCAAGGTTTTATGTCAGGAAGCGCATCGCCCGTTTTGGCCGATTCCTGTTCCGCCACTTTTTCTCCGGGTTTTATTTGGCGAAATGGCCGACGTTGTGTTGCATGGTTCGCGCATCTCAAACCAAAAACTGAAGTCGCTTGGATTCACATTTCGGCATTCAGATTTGTCGGAGGCAATTCGCGAATTATTGAAAACACAAACCCCGGACAGCCAAAACTGAACCGGGGTTGTTTATCCCGTCAAACCAACAAATCGGGGATAATTACGTATTGAACTATATATGTTAATCAAGCCTTGTCAATTCTAACCTTTGGTTGGTTCGAAATTACATTATCATTTTGAAAATACAAATTTACTTTTGTAAATAACGTAACATTAGGCAAGGGAAAAAAACCATAAAGCCGTTTAAAAACCAGCATCCTGTTAAAGGTCGCTGCGAAAAAAATAGAGTAATTTGTACATTTTACGAATTGCCAATGTTTTTTTTGTGCTGAAGGCGGGAACATAATAAGCGCACATTCTCGGCAAGTCCCTGTTTTCGGTTTTGAATCGGAAACTTGGTCTTGTATGTATGATTCTTCAAAAAAGTCAATTGCAAATCATCCCAACTGCTTTCATCCTGTTAATTCGCCTGCATAAAGCATTTCTTTTCGAAGCGTCGTCACCTATTTCGAAAAAGTCTGTTCTCCCAAGGTAATCTAAATCTGCATCGCAAATTAATTTTTCTAAATGCGATTGGGGATTTTGGGGCATGCGCGTTGCCAAAATACACCGACTAATAATATTCAATTCTGATTCGCTTAGATTGGAGCCGGATGCTGATTCAAGAAATTTCTGAATGCTGTATTCTTCATGATTTTTTCTTCCGTTAGCAAATCCGGTATCATGATACAATGCCGCTATTTTAATAAGCATCAGTTCGTGCGGTGTCAATTCTTCGGCAATACCAATCTCCTCTACTTTAACCAGCACATCAAGCGTATGCCTAAAGTTATGATATTCATAGCGAGGGTCTATATCCTGCTCGAAAATGAGGCGAACCCGATCTAACGAAATAGAATAAAAGTTGAGCAGGTAATTCATTGTAGATGAGAAACAAAAATACAAGATAATTCAATCTTCGAGCGGTAAATTATTTTATGAAGCATGTTAAGATTAACATTTACAGTCGAAAACGAATTAAGAATAGCGGCAGATTTGGGACTTTAAGCAGAATTCCATGCCAATTCATACATATTTGCATCGTTAATCAGCGCCTTATCCCTATCACTAGAATTAGTGATTGATTACCATTTTATCGCGACTCAATTTTGTAGTGTTCTTAAATCACATATCCATGAAAACACTTCAAATCAAATCTGTTTTTCTGCTACTAACCCTTGCAGCTCTGTTAGCACTTCCGTTACAAGCAACAATCGAAAAAGTTAAGCTTCAGGCTGGATCAATAGCCAGTGCCCAAAATTTGAGTAATGAAATGCAAATTTTGAATTCAAATTCCAACAATTCTTCTCAACTCGGAATGGTTAATGGTTTTGATCGATTACCCTTTGTAATCAATATAAATCATATTGTTACGCTCACCGGCGACTGGCTGAATACCTGCGACCGTGTTGAAATCTTAAATTCTGCGGGATCTATTGTACAAACGCTACGGGATGCAGCTCTGACTAAATCTACAGTAAGCGGAAAGGGTCAATTGAAATTCACAGTGCCTTCAACACGATTAACTAGCGTTGCTAACTTTGAGATACGTGTGCGCTATCTTGCAGAAATAAATGGTTTTGACGTTTTAAAATGCCGTGTCGTTAATAGAGGTGTAATCAATTCAATTACTTGGACCGGAACAAATTTACCAACTATAACAAATGTTACCGGTGGCGAGCGTTCAACACTAACACGCGAGGTTGAATACAAATTGCAATTTACCGGAACAGACCTGGGCACAGCCTTAAGTTTAACTGATACACCCAATGGAATAAACCTCGGTGTAACATCTACAGTTGTGAACTCGACAGGTACTATAATAACAATTACAATGAAGCCACCATTTGTCTCTAATGCTGTTGTAGTTAATCCTGATTTGCAAGATTTTGTGAACGATAAAAATTTTGAAATTATAGGCGTTAGTGGAAAAAACAGTAATCCATTCGGCGCATACTTGATGTATGATTTTAACAACACCTTATCGACAACTGGGAACTTAACAAATTTGGCACAGCTTGCTGTGACTCCCCCTCCACCAACACCAGATTTAAAGCCTTTAGCCCCAAGCAGTTTTGGAACAACTTATAGTTTCGGAACTTCTACAGTTACCGACCAGCAAGGAAAAATATATAAAAACATAATCACACCCGTCGACACAACTGGTATCCTAAGCGACCTTGGGGAACAATTAAAATTTAATGGTTTATTAGGAAACTCCTCCCGTACCGTTTCTAAAGTAATTGGCAACGATGCCACGTTGGGTACTATAACCTTGCATCAAATAACAATGGGAACGTATACATGTCCTATAAGTAACAACGGAACAGGAAATGCAACTACAACATTCACAAACAGCTTTAGGGGCAATATGGTAGCATCAACTGCACAGGTTTTGCCAAGCCAGGCGGCTCTAACCCGAGCAACAACCTTTCCATCGGTTAGTACGGTTACTCAAACCTTGCCATCCTTGAATCAGGGTATTACCAATAATAGCATTGTGAACAAACGGATGATTCAGGTTTTCACATTTTCAAATAGACCTGGATCCTTTTATTGCGACAACGCTTGGCCTGCAGAACGCGGTAATACTGTAAATTCGTTGATAACGATTACCGTCGACACCAACAACAATATCAATGAAGGTACTGAAGGTGGAGAAAGCAATAATGTTTTCCCAAATTAAATCTAGCAATAGCTTGAACTAAAATTCAATTTATCCGATAGTATCCATCGATGCTTAAGAACAGACGGAGAACGAGCCTAACCCGTTTCTCCGTCTGTTTATTCGAAGAAATTACAACAGTGTACACAAAGCCATTTTTTAATTTCCTAGCATCACTGTCCTTGTTCAGTATTTGAGTTCCGAACCATTTCCATGTCTGAACCCGCATTTACAAAACAACCCAAATAATGCATTCGAACCATGAAAATTTTCACACTGATTCTTTCCGTTTTAATCGTATCTGTTGCCGTAGCGCAGCAAACGAATGATGCCTTACCGGCGCCTTCGAGCGATTTCACCATTCCGGCAGCACCAGCCTATCAATTGCTCGATGCCAATGCCTCGCTCGTTGGAAGGGCATCTGTTACGCGCGATTTTAAGGTCGACTGGTCGTTGAAATCGTATCGCTTAGCACCCAACCTCGCCTTAGAGATGCAACCGGTTTGGCTTTTGGCATACAATAAAAACAACGATTTATCGCGTTACCGCAAAGCGGGTTACCTGATGCGGACCTTGAGCACACTGAGCGCGTCGGCGGGAACCCTAGATGGCAACGATACCACCCGCTTCTTTAGCTATGCGCTTAAGTTAAACTTATTTCGTTCGCACGATCCGCTACTCGACAATGACTTGTATACCGAATACCAGGCATCGTATGAAAGTTCATTGATACAACAAGTAAAATCCTTAGACAGCCTGCAACGCGAACGACAAGCATTGCCAAGTTCGCCCAAACGCGATTCGCTCGATACCGAAATTTTGAAGAAAGAAAGCGAATTGTACCAGTTTCGGAAGGCGTATCGCGATCAGCTAAAGCAAAAGCAGGACGAATACAAAGCACGGCACTGGAATGCCAGCTATGTTGATGTAGCTTGGGGACGAGCGTTTTCTTTCAACCCCAAATTATCGGATAAGGTCGATAGCTTGTTGTTAAAAAATACAGGCAACGGCGTTTGGCTCAATGCATCGATTGGACTTGGCAAACGCTGGCTAATCAGCTCCATGTTTAGAACCATTAAAAAAGAAGGTCTTTTGCGCAGCACTATTATAGATAGTCTAACTGGGATACCTCAGCTTACCACACAAAAAAAGAACCTCCTCGATTTTGCAACAGGGCTTAATATTCGGTATGGAAGCGTTCGGTATAGTTTCTTCATTGAAGGATTCTACACCCGAAGCCGCAGCGCAGTGGCAATTCTGGATGTGAATGGTTTTGATACCGGAAACGATGCACTTGTTGCCGCCGAACGAATTATTCTTGCCTACGGAGGCGATCTGCGTTTGGGCAATAATGTGTTGTTGAATTATGGCATCCGCACCACGGTCGACAAACGATTGAGCTTTCGGGGAATGGTTCCCATTGCATCTGTAACTTGTTTAATGAAATAATAAAATCCGATAAATTATGAAACACATTCTTTCCCTCACCTTTTTGTGGCTTAGCCTAACACTATCTGGCAATGTTAGCAAAGTGTTTATTTGTGCCGAAAACGAATCGTTCGGCGCAACACCTGTTCATGGTAGCACCGCATGGACAACCTATATCGGCACTTCCAAACTGGCTTTTGCGAAGGGCTATACCTACAAAATGAAAATAGAATATTCGGGATTAATTCCACCAGGCACAATTGGTTTAAGCAATGATCTTGTTTTTGTTAATGCTGTTGAACGAAGTGGTAATGTGTTTACATTTAAAATTGAAATCCCATCAACCACTAACCGCCTTTCGACTTTTCAAATTGGATTTAGAAAAACGGGAACCACGTTAAACTATCCCATCGCTTGTGAAGTGGTTGAAATTGGCAAGTTGTTTTCGATGACTTTGCAAGATTCGTCCAATACCACCATGACATCTTTTAATCCACAAATCCCGAACTCGCCGTTAATGCTTGTTTTCTTAAAGCAAACCGGCAAGAAACACATGCGGTTCTATGGAAGTGCACTTGGGAATATTCGCTTTAACAGCTCATTAACAGGCGGCCAGGCGATGGGTTTGACATTCAATAGCGCCTCGTATTCTGCTGTGGATAACACGAATTTTAAATTAACAGCAACTGTAGGTTCTGTTAGTGCAACGGGTGGACAAATAGCGGAGCATATATTAGGGCGTTTGATTGACAATGCCGCAGATAAACACTATCCTTGGGTAACCTATAAATATGCAGCGAAATTAGAAGGCAGTACCGCGATTATGCCTACAACGACCCAAACGGGTGGAACTACAGCCGTAAGCTCTGGTACGAGTGGAACATTAACAACCGGTACAATTAGTACTACCGTGTATTTTACGATTCTACCCGGACAAACCATCGCGCTTCCGAATTCAACGGAGGGATATTACAATTTCATGTCGACCACTTACTCCGTAAACTGATTCGGGAGGCTCTACATCGGTTTGGGTTATACTTTGCGCGCGTTTATTTCGCTAAGCAGGGATTTGATTTTCTGTAAATCGGCTTCCGTGCGCTGGTATTCATCTTGGTCGCCATCTTTTCCCATGCGAATGTGCAGATTTCGGTATTTCATCTCAGAGGGATACTTACTTGAAGCAGATGCATGAAAGTGGCGAATTCCGATATTCCAGAGTGCTTCGATCTGCCCGGCATGAATACCACTTCCGGCCATGATTTCGATGCGATTGTTTGCATGAGCAAGCATCACTTCCAGCAAATCGATGCCTTCGATGGCTGTATTTCGTGCTCCCGAACTCAGCACACGCTTCACGCCCAGGTCGCTGAGTGCATCGATTGCTTCGAGCGGATTGCGGCACATATCGATGGCGCGGTGCACGCAAAATTCCAAAGAACTTGCGGCATTTTTCAGTTGAAGCATACGCCGCAAATCGAATGTTCCATCGCTGTTTAAGATTCCGGTTACAATGCCCTGAACACCCATGTTGCGACACATTTCGATGTCTTTCAGCATTTCGTTGAACTCGCTGGAGGTGTAACAAAAATCTCCGCCACGAGGACGAATAATGGGGAAAATGCCAATGTTTGAATAATTGAGCGCCTCCGAAAGCAGCCCATACCCCGGAGTTGTTCCGCCCTCACCTCTACCGGAACAAAGCTCGATTCGTTGGGCTCCGGTTATTGCAGCAATTGAAACACTGTAAGAACTATACGCGCAAATTTCGAGAGTGCTATTCATGATGTTTGTTCTAAATAAACGAAATTACGGCGATTTGCTTTACACTCTAAGCTAACGAAACCGCGGCAGCGATTGAAGCGGGTAGCTGACCCGATTGAAATGAGGGGCACTATAAGCGGAAAGCGCGGTACTGCCGCCCAAATAAAATATACGAAAGAAAAAAATTAATGCAAGGCGAACGCAAGCGCAGCACCTAAAATAACCGATACAAACTTGATCAGGTTGAAGCGGTGATTCTGGTCGGATTCGAACAAAATGGTGGTACTGATATGAAAAAAAATTCCGATTACAATCGCTAGCGAATAGGGGCCAATTGAACCAACCTGCATGGGTAGAAATGTTGCCGAAAGTGCACCAAGTGGCGTCATGGCTGCGAAAAGAATTAAAGCGGCAAGGATTTGACGCTTGGGAATGCCCTGCCCCAAAAGAATATTTACAAAGGCGATGCTAATGGGAAGATTATGCAGCAGAATACCTCTGAAAAGGCTGTTCCCGGATGATGTATGCAATAAGGGGAGGCCTTCGACAAAGGCATGAATGCACAAACCGGTGAGCATCAAAACCGGAAAATGATGCCTGTGATTGTGGTTGTTGTGTTCGTGCGCATGATCGTGATGCGCATGTCCATGTTCAATTCCGCCCGAAAAATAATCGAGCACCTGTTGAAGCAGGAATCCGGCAAATAAAAACAAACCGGCTGTTTCTGGTTCAAGTCCTGTGTAAACTTCGGGGAGCAAATGAAACAGACAAAGCGCGAGAATAAACGCACCGCTGAAGGAAAGCAGCAGTTTTTGAAAAAGCTCGTTTTTGATTGGAATCCAGAAAAGCGGTATTCCACTGATTATTGCAGCAAAAAACAAGATAGAAAGTTCTAATGCGCCAATCATTTTTTTCGGGCAATAAAGATCAGGCGCGAAGAAGTGGCCGCATTGTATGGGTTGAGGTCGTAATCGCCAAAGCAGGCTTCAATGCCCAAGCCAACGTCGGAAAAATACCGCTCGAAATCCTCCTTTTGAAGCAATTCGACCTGTTCAGAAAAGTGTGAAACGCCATCGGTACATGACACAACGATATCTTTT
>JBKCFX010000225.1:0-4679 GCA_046303595.1 Bacteroidia bacterium | reverse complement strand
TCTGGGCACTTTTTATTGCTTCACCCATAACATTGGCTCTAGACTACATTTTTAAAGCCAAGCGTTTTAACTGGTATTTGCCTCATCCCGGCAAGGCCATAAAGATAGCGGCCACGTTGCTGTTGATAATCACCGGCGCATCAGCATTCAATTCAGCCTATGCATTTTGCGGATTTTACGTAGCCAAAGCTGATGCAAAACTCTTCAACAAGTCGTCTCAGGTAATTTTAGTGCGCGATGGTCTGCGTTCAATTATCACAATGAATAGTGACTTTCAGGGCAATGTTAAAGATTTTGCCATGGTTGTTCCGGTTCCGGTAGTACTTAAACGCGAACAAATAAGGATTGCTGATGCTTCCCTTTTCCGATTACTGGATGATTACTCAGGTCCTCGTTTAGTTGAATATTACGACGAAAACCCATGCTACAACTATCTTGTCGAAGACTCTAGAAGTTCAATGGATTTTCCTTCGGTAGCCGAAGGATTGGTTTCAAATACCGTAACCCGAAAAAATATGCGTGGCGTAAAAATCGAAGCACGCTATGCTATTGGAGAATATGACATTCTGATTTTATCGGCGAAAGAATCGGGAGGATTGAGAACCTGGCTAATTGAAAATGGATATAAAATTCCATCGAATGCCGATGCCGTTTTAGACCCATACATCAAAAGCAACATGAAATTTTTTGTGGTAAAAGTAAATCTCGAAGAACAAGAGAAATTGGGCTTTAACGAATTGAGGCCTATACAAATTGAATTTGATTCACCGAAATTCATGCTTCCCATCAGACTGGGCATGGCCAA
Source organism: Bacteroidia bacterium (assembly GCA_046303595.1). Classification (GTDB taxonomy): domain Bacteria; phylum Bacteroidota; class Bacteroidia; order M30B66; family M30B66; genus CAMCXT01. Next base: position 3,874 of record JBKCFX010000225.1, on the reverse strand, counting down.
TGCGAACGGTGAACAGGATATGATCGTTTATGCTTTTTCTAAAAAAGGTAGAATTGAATGCACTAATTACCGAACCGTAAAAATCCCGACCGATAAACATGTTCCACTTGATATTGAGGAAAGATTTGGTAAATTTTATAAATCGTTATTTGATAGACAGTGGGCACGACAAAAAGACGCGGTATTTCTTGAATATGCTTGGAATGTTACACCATCTTGGAGTGGCATGAAATGCGATCCGTGTGTAGGTCCTCCGCCACTTGATGCCGACCTTACCCGCGCTGGGGTTAACTGGGGTTCAGGTGTAAACAATAGCCCTGTATTTTTTACACGGCTGCATGTTCGCTACGGAAGAAGTTATTTCCCTCAAGACCTAAATTTTCAGGAGACACCAAACCAGGAAAATTTTCAAGGTAGATACATACTTACCCACCCAGCCCAAGGCGATCTTTCGTGTAAAGCAGGTCAGCAGTACATTGTTGATTTAATTCGAAGAAGACAACGCGAAGTGCAAAATCTTTCCGCACTTACGGGTTGGAAAACATCAACATACGCACAATACATTAATGAGTACAGAAGCAGACTCAACGACGAATATCTGCGCGAAAATTTGATTTCTCCCGGTTTAGAAACTACCGACTATCCCGATAATAACGAAAATACAGGAATTAAAATAGTTTTCACGCTTGGATTGATTTTACTACTTGGGCTGATTTTATTCGCTCTAAACCTGTATGCGGCAAAGTCTATAAACCGAATTAACAATAATCAATTAAATTCATAGACAAATAAACAGGGATGGATTCTTAAACGAGAATGTTGTATAACTTTGCGCCACCCAAAAATTAACAACATTTATAGTATGGAATTCAGCGAAAACGACAATCAAAGAATGATTCGGGAGATGATCCGCGACTTTGGCGACAAACATATCCGTCCCAAACTTATGGAATGGGATGAGTCGCAGGAATTTCCCCGTGAGGTTTTTACCGAACTCGGCAAACTTGGGTTAATGGGCGTTTTAGTGCCCGAAACCTATGGAGGCTCAGGTTTTGGGTACTTCGAATATGTTACAGCAATTACGGAATTGGGCAAAATCTGCGGCTCAATCGGCCTGTCGATGGCCGCGCATAACTCACTTTGCACAGGCCACATTATGAGTTTCGGAAACGAAGAGCAAAAACGCAAATACCTTCCTAAGCTCGCCAGCGGTGAGTGGATTGGTGCTTGGGGCCTTACCGAAGCCAATACCGGATCGGATGCAATGCGCATGAAGTGTGTGGCTGTTCAGGATGGCGATTACTGGGTAATCAATGGAACCAAGAATTGGATAACGCATGGAATCAGTGGTGATGTAGCTGTGGTTTTGGTTCGTACAGGCGAGCTGCTGGATTCGAGAGGAATTACTGCTTTTGCCATCGAACGCGGAACACCTGGGTTTATGGCCGGAAAGAAGGAGAATAAATTGGGTATGCGGGCTTCTGAAACCGCTGAACTTATTTTCGACAATTGCCGCGTGCACAAGGATCAGATTTTAGGGAACATCGGTGATGGGTTTATTCAGGCGATGAAAGTTCTGGATGGTGGACGGATATCCATTGCTGCATTATCGCTTGGTATTGCCAAAGGAGCCATTGAAGCTTCTGTAAAATACGCGAAGGAACGACACCAGTTTGGGCCGCCAATTGCCAATTTCCAGGGCATTAGTTTCAAACTGGCAGAGATGCGTACAAAATACGAAGCCGCAGAACTTCTAACCATGCGTGCAGCCGATTTAAAAAATCGTGGTGAAAAAGTAACGCTCGAATCTGCCATGGCGAAATTATATGCCTCTGAAGTTTCAGTATATGCTTCCAATGAAGCCGTTCAAATTCATGGAGGCTATGGTTATACCAAAGATTTCCCGGTAGAAAAGTACTACCGCGATTCCAAACTATGTACAATCGGAGAAGGAACCTCAGAAATTCAGAAAGTGGTCATTGCAAAAAGCCTGTTGAGTTAATTATTCGACTCTACCATTTTTTCGAAAATCCACCTGAAATTTTGACATAACTCTTCTATCGGCTTTATATTTGTAATCCGCAAAAAACAAAACTCATATTATCATGGCACATACCATCACCGACGCAAACTTCGAAGAACTTGTATTAAAATCAGATAAACCCGTATTGGTCGATTTCTGGGCAGAATGGTGCGGCCCCTGCCGCGTTGTAGGGCCTATCGTTGAAGAACTCGCAAACGACTACGAAGGCAAAGCCGTTGTAGGAAAAGTAGATGTTGACAGCAATCCCAACATCTCGATGCAGTTTGGCATTCGCAACATTCCAACCTTATTGGTTTTCAAGAACGGTCAGGTTGTCGATAAGCAAGTTGGAGCCGTTCCTAAAAACGTGCTTGCAGCTAAGCTCGACGCACAAATGTGATTCGAGTCTTTTACCTAATTTCGCAAGGCCTTTCCAACGATTGGCCTTTTTTATTTTCATTCCATGAATCGTCATATTTTTAAACTCATCCTTACAATTCCATTCGCCTTTAATCTTCAAAGTTACGCCCAATGGAGGGCGAGCACACCCTACAACGGCGACATCAACGACATTGTGTTTACAAACGAACTCACCGGTTTTGCGGCAACACAAGCATCGGGCGTTGGCAGTTGCTCGGGCACAGCAGGCATTATGCGCACAATCGACGGCGGCAAGAATTGGATTCGCATGAACACCGGTTCAACCTACGCCATGAACAAATTGCATTTCATGGATTCGTTCACAGGATACGCACTGGGTGCCGGAAGTACCATTTTGAAAACTACAGACGGCGGTCAAAGCTGGACGAACTTAACGTCGGGCATCGGAAGTGGTTTAAACGACATTCACTTTGCACCCGGTTCCAATACGGGCTTTGTGGTTGGTCCGAGTGGCATGGTAAGAAAAACAACCAATGGCGGTTCAACCTGGACAACAATAGCATCGGGAGTTACGGGAACATTATTTTCAGTTCATTTCCTTGATGCCAACACCGGATTCATTGCCGGGGCAAATGGTGTGGTTCGCAAAACCACCAATGGAGGCAGTTCATGGACCAGCATTTTCAGCGGTACCGATTACATCAAAGACGTTTGGTTTGCCGATGCACAAAACGGATTTATTCTCTCGCCTTATAAAATTTTCAGAACTACCAATGGTGGATCTTCTTGGGAGAGCTGGGATGCCAATCCCGATTACATCCTTCATCGCTTTAATTTCCTGAATGCACAAGAAGGCTACGCAACTGCCGATCCGCGAACCTTACTGCGGACCTTCGACGGTGGGGTTACCTGGCAAACCTATCAGCTCCCCTACCCTAACCTGTCGTTCGAAACAGCCTTTTTCCTCAATTCGAACGTGGCCTACCTTGCTTCAGCAGGAGGACGAATTTCCAAGACAACCGATGGTGGATTAACCTGGGACAACCAAACCAGCGGATTTGCAACAACACAGCTAGGCATCGACTTTATTGACCCGCAAAATGGTGTTTTTGTAGGCGGTTCGGGCGAGATCTATTACACCCGCAATGGTGCCTTGAACATGCGCCGGGCAAAATACGGAGGCAATCGATATTGTACCGGTGTTAAATACCTCCGACCAAATCTAGCCTTGGTCAGCGCCGATAGCGGCATCGTATTGCGATCGACAGATGGCGGTGTTTCATGGACAAGCATTCAAACAAACACCTTAGAATCGTTTGCCGACATTATGGCGGTTGACACAAATTGCGCCTACGTATGCGGCTCGAACGGTTCAGTTTTCAAAACCCTTAACGGTGGACTTACTTGGACAAACGTGAGCATCAATACCACAACTTCGTTGCAAGGCGTTTATTTTATAACACGCAATAT
>JBKCFX010000224.1:0-3524 GCA_046303595.1 Bacteroidia bacterium | reverse complement strand
TTCAGCGTCAGATAGATTCTGAGAAGTCATCACAGACTTTCCATAATCTTCAAACAATTTGTTAGCATAGGCATCTCCTGTAGCTAAATAAGCAACAGAATTTTTAACCCAAGCAATCAGCTTAGCATCATCTGCCCAATTACCTCGCGCCCGAACCCCTTTTAATCCAGGGCCGACGAGTTTCTGATCGGTAGGTTTGTGACATGAAGCGCAATTCGCTTTAAACAATTTGGCGGCATCCTGAGCATTGATTGCGGCCGGCTTTATTGAAAACGCCAGAAACAAAGCAAGAGTACCCAGAAATCGTAAACTCAATTTGTGCATAGAATAAAGGCTAAGACAACCTATTTCACTTTTTTCGGCTGCAAATTTAATGGTTCGACCTGTTATTTATGATTTTTTTTCAAATCTCTATCAATATAGAACTATTCTAAATAAGCATAGTATTATTCTGATTTAATGTAGTTTACGTTGCTTTATTGCTCGAATGGCTCTTTCATTCAAGTTGCTAATCATTCATTTTCAATTCAATAAAATGTGTGTTGCAATGAACCCACGAACATTGAAATAAATTTACTTTCGTGGTATGGTTAGTTATCGAATATTGACTTTGGCATTTGTTCTACTTTGCCACATCAAGCTTTCTGCTCAGGAAAATAATCCTAAAAACAATTTATCCCAAAAGGGTTCAGTTGTGGTGCACCAAACACCGGAGGTTGATGCAGCAATCGAGCGTTTCAAGAAATACAATTACAGTTCTGCGGGTGTCGAAGGCTTTCGCATACAAATCTTCAGCGAATCGGGTAATGATGCAAAAGCTAAAGCAGAAAAGGTCTTACTGGAATACAAGACCCAATTTGTGGAGCCGGTAGCATACTTAACCTACCAGCAACCCAATTTCAAGGTACGTTGCGGCGATTTTCGCACCAAATCAGAAGCAAGAAAATACGTTAAAACAATTTCTTCAGCTTACCCTTCTGCCTTTATCGTCAAAGACGCAATCTACCTTAAAAAATAAATTGAACTTGGGCGTTTTAAAGTTTGCGCTTGATTTCAACCATTTCATATCCTTCAATAATGTCGCCTACTTTGATATCATTGAAGTTGTTGATGTTTAGTCCACATTCATAACCGGTTGCCACTTCTTTCACATCATCTTTGAAGCGCTTGAGCGAGCCAAGTTCACCACTGTATACAACAATTCCATCGCGAATGAGACGAATCTTTGTGTTTCGGTTGATTTTACCATCCAGTACATAACAGCCCGCAACGGTACCAACACGTGTAATTTTGAACACATCGCGTACTTCGACATTGCACACTACCTTTTCTTCAAATTCCGGAGCAAGCATGCCTTCCATCGCTGCCTTGATCTGTTCAATCGCATCGTAAATAATCGAATAGAAGCGCATATCGATCTCTTCGGTCTCGGCCAATTTCCGGGCACTTGCCGAAGGACGAACCTGGAATCCAACGATGATTGCATTCGAAGCCGATGCCAGAAGCACATCGCTTTCTGTTACCTGACCTACAGACTTGTGGATGATATTCACCTGAATCTTTTCGGTCGAAAGTTTCAACAAGGAATCCGAAAGCGCTTCAACCGAACCGTCTACGTCACCTTTAACGATTACATTGAGTTCCTTAAAATCTCCAATTGCTATTCGGCGACCAATTTCATCGAGTGTAATGTGCTTGTGTGTTCTGATTCCCTGCTCGCGCTGCAATTGCTGACGCTTATTGGCAATCTCGCGTGCTTCACGCTCATCAGTCATTACATTAAACTTATCGCCCGATGATGGTGCGCCGCTCAATCCCAACATTTGAGCTGCCTGAGAAGGTCCGGCTTCCTTAATCGGTGCGCCTCGTTCATTGAAAAGTGCCTTAACACGGCCACTGTGAGGCCCTGCCAAAACCACATCACCAATGCGCAAGGTTCCGGCTGTAACAAGAAGTGTACTCACGTAACCGCGACCTTTATCCAACTCAGATTCGATGATTGTTCCAGTTGCCCGTTTGTTCGGATTGGCTTTCAGATCGAGCAATTCAGCTTCAAGCAATACTTTTTCAAGCAGTAGATCTACGTTTTTACCATGTTTGGCTGCAATTTCCTGCACTTGATATTTCCCGCCCCAATCCTCTACTAGAATATTCATGTTCGCGAGTTGTTCGCGTATTTTATCGGGATTCGCTCCGGGCTTATCGATCTTATTGATTGCAAACACGATTGGAACCTGCGCCGCCTGTGCGTGATTGATTGCCTCAATCGTCTGCGGCATCACGCTGTCGTCGGCAGCCACAACAATAATTGCAACGTCGGTAACCTGCGCTCCACGTGCACGCATCGCTGTAAATGCTTCGTGACCGGGCGTATCGAGGAACGTAATTTTCTTTCCATTCTCCATCATTACGTTGTACGCTCCGATGTGCTGCGTAATTCCTCCGGCCTCACCGGCGATTACATTGGCTTTCCGTATATAATCGAGTAACGACGTTTTACCATGGTCAACGTGACCCATCACCGTAACTATCGGCGGGCGTGGTATCATTTCGGCTTCGTCATCCTCATCATCGCGTATCGCCTCCTGAACCTCAACGCTCACAAATTCGACTTTATAACCAAATTCTTCGGCCACAATCGTTAGCGTTTCAGCATCGAGGCGCTGATTAATCGACACAAATAGGCCCAACGACATACAGGTTGAAATGATTTCATTCACCTGCACATTCATCATTCGAGCCAATTCGTTTGCAGTTACAAACTCTGTTACTTTAATTACCTTATCGAGGTTTTCAAGTTCTGCTTCCTCTTGAGCAGCACGAAAATCTTCGCGTTTTTGCTTACGGTATTTTGCCGATTTTGACTTTTGCTTACCCTGACTTAAACGCGCCAGCGTTTCCTTGATTTGCTTTTGTACCTCTTCTTCCGTTAACTGTGCTTTGGCCGGCGCCGGAGGTCTTTGTTGGCCGGGGCGCGGTCTGTTACCCTGCTGTTGGCCGGGACGTTGTTGTTGCTGGCCTTGACCAGGCATTGAACTGCCACCTGCCGGACCGGCATCTATGCGCTTACGTTTTTTCTTTGCATCAGAACCAACATTTGAAGAAGAAGCAACAGGCTTTTTAACCGGAGCAGGTTGCAATTCAATTCGACCCAGAATTGTTGGACCTTCAAGCTTTTTACGTTCAATTCTGAATGGTTCATCGCTTTGCTCCGATGGTACTTCGCCGGTTGATTCGGGCAATACAGTATTAATCTCCGGTTCCGGAGCAGGAGTTGGTTCTGGTTGCGGTATGCTTTCAGATACAGGTTCTTTTTTAGCTTCAACTTTTGGGGGTTCGGGTTCGGGCTCTGTCTTCTTTTTACCTTTTCCCTTCAGACTCGACAAATCAATACTACCCAATACCTTTACACCAGGAGTTTCGGGAGTCTCCGCGCGATATGTTTCGTCCTTTTCATTTTTTACCACAGCCGAAGAAGGTGGCTCCGGCAAAGGTTCAGGTTCTGGCTTTTTGCGTTCAACAAT
>JBKCFX010000223.1:0-1209 GCA_046303595.1 Bacteroidia bacterium | reverse complement strand
GCTTCTCGAGCATTAGCAACGAAGTAAGTACTTTAGAAGGCGAATCCATTAATTTCAACCTCACATTCTCCCCAATTACCGCCGAAAACGCAAGTGTAACGGTTGCATTTCAAAGCAGCAATGGCTTCAATGAAAACGATTTTATCACCAATCCACCTGCATTAACAAATGGCATAGTGATTAATATTCCGGCCGGCACATCTACCCTACCCGTTTCCTTCCAATCTGTTGATGATTTCGAAGTTGAGCCTACAGAGAATGTGCAAATGCTACTTACCGAATTGAGCAGTAATTTACAACCCGGAGTAAATACGTCAATCGGCATTACAGTTGCCGACAACGATGTACCTGTAACATACCAAAATCTAAATATCAATGAGGTAATGGTGAACAATACGGTTTCGATTTCGGATGAGTTTTCGGAATACGACGATTGGATAGAGATTCAAAACTCAGGTGATGCTTCCGTTTCGCTGTCAGGTTTATTCATAACCAACGACCCACTCGTTCCAAATAAGTTTCAGTTCAGTTCATCCTCACTTTGCAATATTGCCCCCGGAGCATTTAAATTGGTTTGGGCCGATGATAGTATCGAACAAGGCCCATTGCATTTGAACTTCAAGCTCAATAATTCGGGAGGTTATGTTGGGTTGTATGCCCTGCAAGCCGGAAATTTCGGTCCTTTTTATGCGCTTATCGACAGCGTGTACTATCCTGCAATGAATGTTGATGTGAGTTATGCCTATTTCACCGACATCGAGGGCAATTGGTTGCTATTGAACAACGCCACACCAGGCTTGGCCAACGAACTTCCTGTTGGCCAAAATATGTTTAACGAAAGCGCTATACGTATTTATCCAAATCCGGCAAGCAACCAGATCACGATTCAATGCATCGATTGTAGCCCCGATGCAACACTACTTGTTTTCAATTCTGCGGGGCAATCTGTATTAAATCAAAAAGGCAGTAAGCTAAATGCCTTAACCCTTCAAACAGATAAGTGGTCACCGGGTATATACTTCATTATGCTAATATCCGACAATAGAACCTATAGGCATACAATCAGCATTTGCAAGTAAGAAATTTTACCATTTAAAATTAGTTTACCTTTGCAGATAAGTTCGAATTTTTAATTTCATTAAAAATGAATATCTCGCGCATCACTTGGTTTCTGAAATTGAAATTTTGCCTTGCACTCGTGCTTTCTAC
>JBKCFX010000222.1:0-6250 GCA_046303595.1 Bacteroidia bacterium | reverse complement strand
GGAAAATCGGTTGTAGTGAGGGTAAATGATCGTGGCATGAAAGGGACAAAGCGGATTGTTGATTTAAGCAAAGCCGCCGCGCGCGAAATTGGAATTGTGGCGGCAGGTATCGCAAAGGTTCGTGTAGAAGTACTTCCTTAGGCGTGTGCTTGGTAACCAACAGGTTCTGAACGCTGAAGGAGCAAGGTCATTTCACGGCCAATTTGTTCTTGATCATTCAATGTGAGTAAATCGGTGCCTGCCGTTACCAACCATAGATTTGCTGATTTGCGAAAAACTTGAACTATAAGGCCAAATTTATCTAAAAACTGCTTCTCGAAACGGTAAACGGTCATTGTGCCATCCCAATTGATTTTTCCATAAAAATCCTCCTTTTGGGAGATTTCCATAGCCAAAAGGCGCGAACCATTAATGCGCTCATCGATTGTTAAACGGCGCTCTCCTTGATAGTCTTTATAGAAAGCTAGTTTCAAATGAGGAAAGTTACGATTGAATTCAGCCTGGATTTTGTCCAGAAACGTTGCGGGTGTGATGATAATTTCCATATGCGTTGAATTTAATGTTTATGCAAGTATAAGTATTAATACCTATACAATGCAATATTAAAATGAAATAAATTTAATAATTGGTAAATAAAAATTCAGTTATTGGTCATAAATAGTATATAAAAAACGTTTTATTAGGGGGTAATCCAGATTGCCGCTTTTAAAACCAGCGCCCAATTTCGAGCCGAGACCTGGGGCGTCTGATAATTGTTCGTGAAAACCAGGAAGATGTCGCTCATGGGCTTGAAGCGCCATTGAAGCCGCGCAAATACATTCATGTTGCTGCTCTGATCGTTGTATTGCACAACCGAACTAAAAAACAAACTCCGACTAAAGCTCAAATCCAGCGATGGTCCGATGAGATTGAGTGTAGTAGATCCAAAATCACTCCCCAGGTTCAAGGCATCGCGCGAATAATTGACTCCCAATATGGCATAGGGTGGCAAGCGGAATTGAAAATTTCCGTTCAAGCTCTGTTTTGTTCCTGTGTAAAAGCCACCATAGGAAATAACAGCCGACACATTCACCTGCTTCCGTACATCGCTTCTTCCGTAAATCGAGTACTCGCCAAATGCATAGTTTGTTGCCGGTAAAGGTGTTAAACCGGTAAATGTAACATCCAGCGGAAATACCAGGCGGATACGGTTTAGTGTGTAATTCGCTCCGATATAGGCCGAATTCGTATAATTTACTTGTATGCTCGCATTGTAGGTTTGCTCCGTATTGCGCAACATCGAATCGGCATACATCGAAGCATACAAGCCGTATTCAATTCTATTGATGGAACTTCCAGTTAGATACTGTCGGTAAGCGATTTCGGGTTCAAGCCTCCAGTAGGTCATCGGTACTACAAGGTTGTTTTCGCCAAGCTGTTCTCGACGGGGAACAAAGCCGGTTTCTGCTTTATAGTTTTTGCCAACGTATTCATGATTCCACATCAAAGACCAATTGGCGTCATCGTAACGCAGAAAGCTGGCATGGGCATAGTCTTCCCTCCGGATTCCTCCCGGATTAAAACTCTTATGAAAAAAGGCAATTCCGTTCCACCTGCCATTACGGCTTGCCAATTTGTAATCGAGGCCGGCAACACGGTTAAACGAGGTTGGCAGCAAGCCCGATTTACCGGTCTCTTGGCGGTTTACAAAGATTCCTCCAATGTTTGATCGGCCGTTTACCTGTCGCTGAAAGCATGCTACGGTGAAATTTTAGGGTGCAATCTCATCGCCTTGCCCGCCGGTTTGAACATTCATGAATCCAATGCGCCAGTTTTGATCAAGTTTGCCGCTTAGCCGTGCTCCAAATTGTATGGGAACCCTTTGGCCATTACGCAATCCGATCTGACGTGAGAAAAACGGACGAATTTTAGAAAAGCCAAACTGGCCAAACAGATCGCTGTTTTCGAGAAAAAATTGGCGACGTTCGGGGAAAAACAAACTAAATCGGGTGAGGTTTGTAACCTGCCTGTCGACATCGGCTTGCGAAAAGTCGGGGTTTACTGTTACATCCAGGTTGAGCGATGAGCTTACTGCGATTTTAGCGTCACCGCCTGCCGTAAGCCGTTGCTTAACATCTTCACCGGCTTCCTGGTTCTGATTCACTTCTGCAACGCCATACGGAATAAGTGAATAATTTAGTCCAGCTTGTGGTGCAGGGGCATCCCAAAATAATTTGCCCGTAAACGCCAAGGATGTTAAACTAAACGTGCGCGGTATCGGATTCCAGCATGAGATTTCGTTATTGCGCAAATCAATCCGGGCAAGGTTGAGCCCCCACATGTTCGCATTCGGATTAAACCGAATCGATTTGAACGGAATGGCAATTTCTGCTGTCCATCCAGTCTTTGTGCGTTCTACAGCCGAGTACCAGCGATTATCCCAGTTGTTGGTTTGTCCGTATGTTCCTCCTCCTGTAATTAATCCTTCCGATTGTACATTGTAAGGACTAACTAAAAAGCTAAACCCATTGTATTGGTCGTTGAAGGGATCGAGGATAACTTGTATGCCATCGTTTAGTTTCTCATCGAAATCGCGGCGTAAGGTCTGACTAACATAAGTACTCAGAGAATCGCGGTTTCTACACGATATAGCGACATATAGGAATGCGGCATCATAACACAATTTAAACGTGGTTTGCGAAACGGCCAGCGACGAATCGAAGGGGAAAGTTTGTTTGAAATCTCCGCCTGTTTCGGCATTCTGCCAGCCCTGTTCGTTTAGATTTCCATCGACACGAATCGTTGAGATTGATTTGGCTATGCGGTAGGACTTGATGCGCGTTTCAGACGCTTTTATACTGCCCGAAATGAGTAACAGGCCTAATAGGGCTGCGCTTAGCCGAATCATTGATTGCTCGCTACGTCTTCGTAGGTGTAAATCTCCAATTCGGCCGGACAATCGCCTTCGGCAAATGAACAGATGTAGGAATGCAGAGACTCATAGATACGCTTTTCGGAGTAAGGAGAAACCTTTAATGCATCCATAGACCAATAGGTTGTTTCGATGAAAGGCCTCGACATGGGCGGACGAAACACATAACGCTTCACGCCATCGGGCAGGCGCTCGGCAAGTTGCTCGGTAACGTAAATTTTTCCGTAATACGATTTGCCCGAATACGCATTGAAACTCTGCATTCGGTCGTACAGTCCGGCAAAACTTAAAACAGGGATAATGCAATACACTACAAGTACAACTTGATGAAACCGCATCGAAGACCAGAAAATTGTTTTCGTTTTGAATTCAGCATCCACAAAAAGCAGATAAGTAAAGAAACCGAGTGTCAAATTGTATGGCAAAATAGCAGCATTCCAATCGTTACCCATCGGACTTAACGCATAAAACAAGAAAAGCTGAATCAGGATACCTAGGTATGCAGCAATGTTTCGCGTAGGCTTAAAGAGTAATCCAATTCCAGCAAACAAACTCAGGAACGGAAAAACATAGCCTCCACCGAGAATGTATTCTTCCATGGCAGCCGGGAATTTTTCGGCAAGCGGCGCAGCCATCCAGGGGAAAATACTTTGAATAAATACCATATTCAACTGTTGAATTCCACTCCACACATAAAACGCAATCATCATCAACCGGAAAACCTGAAGGAGATTATCTGTTTTAGCGGGATAAAAAAGAAGTCCAACAAGCATGATTAAATAATGCATGTTATATGGTTGCCAGCGCATCTGATCGCCCAGCATGAGAAACACGAACATGCCAATCAGTGCGAATTTTGTGTTTCGGTTTTCGAGGTAAATGATTTGGTAGATAACAAGAACCATCAGCACGCTGTATAAAATATAATCCAGTGGCGAGGGCATCGATGGAATACCTTCGAATAGCGGCACAACCGGAAAATTTCGTTCGGTCATCCATACTTTACTCGATAGCAGGAGGGTGCCTAAAACGCCCATCAATGCAATACGAAATGTCCATTGCAGGCGCGAAAGATTATTTTCAATCATGTTTGAAGCTTGTGATATACAAATGTACTATTCTCTTTTGTAAAAATCTTACTCTGCAAAATGGTAATTTACAATTGAAACAGGAATCTTAAGCCGTATGTTATACCTTTGAAGCATGCGTATACTGTTAGTTGCTGCTACAGAGTTTGAAATTGCGCCCTTCTCGGCGATGCTTGAGAAATTCCATACAGCGGCACCGTATGCCCTAGAAATTTTCACAACCGGTGTTGGTATACCCGCTACGATACTCAATCTTTCACGAAAGCTTGGCGTACAGCGCTATGATATGATTCTTAATGTTGGGATTGCGGGATCTATTGCAGATTCTTTACGCATCCCGTCATTGGTATGGGTAATGCGGGATGAATTTTACGAACTCGGAGCAGAAAATCACGATGATTTTATTTCTGTTTTTGAGCTTGGTCTTGCCCAAAAAAACGACTTCCCCTTTCAGGATGGTCTATTGACGGCGCATGATCTACCTCAATTTGTGCATGCTTGGAAAATTCCGGAAGTGCACGGCATAACAGTGATGCGCACACATGGCAGTGCAGATTCGATTGATCGGCTAAAACGCATTAAACAGGAAGCTGCTGTTGAAACGATGGAGGGCGCTGCTGTTTTTTATACCTCCGCCGCATATTCAGTTCCTTGTATTCAGCTTCGCGCAATTTCGAATCGTGTGGAACCCCGAAACAGAAGCGCGTGGAAAATCAATGAAGCCATTGAATTGTTAAATAATCAACTTATACAATGGTTTATCATACCATAAATGACTGTGCAATGGATTAATAATGGGTGTATACTTCTTCCTACCATCAACGCGAATGTTGAAAACCTACCTTGTGCTGTTTGCAGCGCTGTTTCATTCACGCTATAGCACGCTCCATGCACAAGAGTTTATTGATACGCTGTATTCAACCGAAACACAGGCTAACATAGTATACGGCAATGCTACCGATTTTGCTGGTCAAACCAGACAGCTTCGTATCGATATCTCGCGTCCTGCTGCTGCGCCATTGCCTGAGTGCGGCCGACCGCTGGTTGTAATCATTCATGGCGGTGCATGGGTTGCCGGAAGCAAGGATGATGCTGGAATTGTAGCACTACGTGAAGAATTTGCAAAGCGTGGTTATGTTGCGGCAGCGCTAAATTACCGGCTCGGATTTTTCCTCACCAACGAGAATCTCAATTGCAACGTACCAAACTGGAATTGCATGCTGGCTGCAGACACATCCGAGTGGATACGAGCCTGGTACAGAGGTGTGCAGGATGCCAGAGGTGCAATTCGGCACCTCGTTTCGAATGCACAAGATTATCAAATAGATCCGCAACAGATTTTCGTATTGGGTGAGAGTGCCGGAGGATTTATAGCATTGGGGCTTGCTTATTTAGACGATGAGAACGAAAAGCCTGATGCATGTGGCCAATTGCCCTCGGTTCAAGCGCCCAATCAGGCGTACTATCAACCCTGTATCCAAAATGCATCGTGGTCGATCGAGATTGCGGCCATGAATTTTGCCCGGCCCGATTTAGGGGGTATAGAAGGGGATTTGAATTTGAATGCGCCATCATACCGAATAAAAGCAATTGCCAATATGTTTGGGGGCATGATGCTGAATTTGTTTCAAAGTTCTGATGGCGATGTGCCGGATCTTTACAGCTTCCATCAACCCAACGATTTAATTGTGCCGATAGGAAATGCCCGTTTATTGAAAGGATTCAGCGATTGTGCTGCCACAACAGGCTGTATTTCAATTCCGAACAGGCCATTGTCGATGGGTACACAGGCTATTGAAGATTATCTGAATTCGGGCGTTATAAACCCGCAATCAATACCCGAAACACAAATTGAGATTACATCGAATACCGCCGATTGTTTGGTGCAGGTGCTCAATCCATCGCTTGGCGGACATCAATATGATGCACCGTATTTGCGCAGTAGACAGGCCGCTACATTTTTTGCGCAACGTATTTCAAGCGATTCATGCAATATTCTGAATCACATCAATACACAATCCGGTAATCCAATAAAGCTGACTATTGAAGGAAATTCAATTGTGATTCACTCCTCGATTTTGAAAACATTCACATTTCAATTGTTCAGTATGGATGGACGCTTGGTCGATTTTGGTAAAACGGGAGCAGGACAAAAGCACAAAATAGGTATAAAAGCCGAGCCAGGTATATATGTCTTGAGTTTAAACAAAGGCGAATTCACCGCCTTTGTTTAAACTCAAGACATATATAC
>JBKCFX010000221.1:0-3262 GCA_046303595.1 Bacteroidia bacterium | reverse complement strand
GCCAAAACCTGCTCAATCGGATCCTGCTTTTTGTATTCTTCAACTTCCTCTTTTGTGCGGTATTTACCGGGGTCAGACATGGAGTGTCCGCGGTAACGGTACGTTTTAATTTCGAGCAACACAGGACCTTTCCCGCTTCGCGCATGATTTACGGCCCATTCGGTAGCCTCGTGCACATCTTCAACACGCATTCCGTTTACCGGCTTCGACGGCATTTCGTACGAAAGTCCGATTTTATGCAACTCGGTTACATTCGTTGTGCGTTCAACCGATGTACCCATTGCGTATTGGTTATTTTCGATGACAAATACAACCGGCAATTTCCACAGCATTGCCATGTTGAATGCTTCGTGCAGTGCTCCTTGTCTTACAGCACCGTCGCCCATGTAACAAAGCGTAACGCGATCATTTCCGTTGTATTTGTCGGCGAATGCTAATCCGGCACCGAGCGGAATTTGTCCGCCCACAATACCATGCCCACCGAAGAAACGATGTTCTGCCGAAAACATGTGCATTGAGCCGCCTTTTCCTTTTGAGCAACCTGTTTCTTTGGCCATCAATTCGGCCATAATCGCATTCGGATGTACGCCTTTCGCAATCGGATGCACGTGGTCGCGATACGCCGAAATCATATTGTCGTCTTCGCGGATTACGCTTACTGCGCCCGCAACAACGGCTTCCTGACCGATGTACAAATGACAAAAGCCTCTGATTTTTTGCTGAATGTAAAGCTGGCTGGCCTTCTCTTCAAATCTGCGCCACAACAGCATATCTTCATACCATTTTAGGTATTGCTCTTTGGTAAAATTGGATTTTGCCATACTTGTAAATCTTGCGTTGCAAATTTAAGTGAAAACACTTTACAGGGCAATTAATTACGAATAATTTTATTTTTGGCGCTTTAAATTATCGGCATCGAAAGCAACGGGCAAAATATTTATCAATCCGTTAACCGCATGCGTCTTTCCGGTTGCCGCAACCATTAAAATACGGATTGCCTGACCGCCAATGCGCTCGTATTCTGACATCACCTGCCTGCACGAACCGCATGGGTAAACCGGTGTTTCAACCAGGAAATCTTCTGATTGCGCGTAAATGGCCATTTTTACAATTGCTTTACCGGGATAATTCGCACCCGCCCAAAACATCGCGGTTCGTTCGGCGCAGATTCCAGAAGGGAATGCAACATTTTCCTGGTTGCTGCCCGATACCATTGTTCCATCTTCGAGCAAAAGTGCAGCGCCCACGTAAAAGCCAGAATATGGAGCATAGGCCGCAGATGCGACTTTTTGCGCTGCATGGATGAGCTGCTGTTCGTTTGGAGGTAATTCGTTAAAGTGTTCATATTCTTCTACCTCTGCTACGATTCGTATTGGCTGCATGGCTGTTTCTTTTTGGCTAAATTATAGAAATGGCCAATACGACATGACCGAACCTTCAATTTCCCGATGGTGGTGAAGATTTCCTTGGAGTGAAATTATATCTTTGCGTCGAATTCGTTTATGGTTCACTTAATTCTTGATATTGGAAACACTGCAGTGAAGGCTGCCTGCTTCGATGGGCGAAAACTCATCAAGGCGGGCAGGGCATTGCGCAGTAGCGAATCGGAGATTGAAGATTTATTGGTGAAGTTGCAGGTGCATTTGCCTTCGAAGGCATTTATTGGAAATGTCACACACGGTGCGGCTGCTATTGAGCAGTTTCTTGATAAGGCGCGCATTCCGTATTCCTATTTCAAGCCCGAAATCGAAACATCGGTGGTAAACCGCTACGAAACTCCCGAAACACTGGGGCGCGACCGATTGGCCAATGCCGAAGCGGCAGCGCATCTCTTCCCAGGTTCTCCGGTTGTGATAATTGATGCGGGAACCTGCATTAAATTCGATTTTGTTACTGCCGATAACGAGTATTTCGGAGGTTCAATTGCGCCCGGTATCGACATGCGCTTCAGGGCCTTACACGAATATACTGCTCGTTTGCCGCTGCTCGGCCGAAGTGAGACGGTGTTTTTAATCGGAAAAAATACAACCGAAGCCATACAATCGGGCGTAATCAATGGAGCACTTGCCGAAATTAAAGGGGTTCTCGAGCAGTACCAAATGACACATAAAGATCTGCGCGTTATTATAACCGGTGGTGATATCGCATTGCTAGAACGAAATCTAAAAACTACTGTTTATTCCGAACCCTGGCTTACACTAAAAGGACTCAATGAAATTTGCCTGCATCAACCCGCCTGATAGGCTTTTGTGCTTTATAATCATCGCGCTGTTTCCGGCTATAGTTTGGTCGCAGAACCTCAGTCAATCGCCCTATGGTCGTTACACATTGGGTGAGCAGTTACCCGGGCCCTCGGCGGCTTTCCAGGCTTTGGGTGGAGCTGTGCTGGCATATACCGATTCTTCTGTTCTAAACCTCGATCAGCCTGCATCCTTAACATCGCTGGGTAGAGGCGTAAGCGTGTTCGAAGGAGGTATGGCAGGAATGATTAAGGATTACAAATCAACTGCCGTTTCTGCACGCGGCATTAATGCGGGCTATTCGCTGGTTGCTCTGGCATTTCCCGTTATAAAGAAATACTGGAGTACAGCATTGCATTTGCGCCCACTTACCAATATGGGATATTCGCTAGCCGATAGTGCTCAATTTGATGCAGAAGGTAAAACGTATTATACGTACAAAGGAAACGGTGGAATCTCATCTGTAGGCACAACCCAATCTTTTCAGTTGCACCGCAACATTGCTTTGGGAGCCGAGCTTCGGTATTTATTCGGTAAAACAAATACATTTGCCGAAACTACATTCCCCGATCAGATAAGCCAAATTCGAGGTTCGCGTATTTCTAACACCAATCAAGTAAAAGGTTTCGAAGCGAAATTTGGATTAACACTGCAGTATTGCTTTAAGAAACATAAAGCCAGCGTTAGCGATACCACATTGCGTCGGCAAAAGAAACCTGCTTCGCTCGATTCGCTTCATTTAAAATTTGGATTTACCTACAAGCCATCGCTATCGGTATCGGGTTCTTCGAGTTTACTTGCCGAGTCGTTTTTCGGTCTTGGCAATCTGAATACCATTGTTGATACAGCATATTATCGCAATATTAGCTCCGGTACAGTAGTTCTGCCTTCTCAGTTTGGCGGGGGATTTAGTTTGGCGAACAGCAGTGGGAAATGGATGCTGCATGTTTCGGGACTTTACACCGATTGGGCAGGATTCAGAATTTTTGAAGCGACTGATTCGGTAAGAAGTTCATATACGG
>JBKCFX010000220.1:0-4221 GCA_046303595.1 Bacteroidia bacterium | reverse complement strand
TTCATCGAATTGCGCGTGATGGCGTTGTATTGCGGTGATGCCACTTTTGCTGCTTCAAGTCGCTTACGCATTTCTTCAAGCTCTTCAGGCGTATCAAAAGCATAGTAAGCATTGCCACTATTTATAAGCTGATCGGCGTATTGGCGGTACATGGCTTTGCGTTCGCTTTGGCGATAGGGCGCATGTGGCCCGCCGTGCAATGGACTTTCAACCGGTTCAATTCCGAGCCATGCTAAAGCTTCCATGATGTATTGCTCTGCTCCGGGTACATAGCGGTTTTGATCGGTATCTTCTATGCGCAATAAAAAATCGCCGCCATGTTTATGGGCAAAAAGGTAGTTATATAAAGCGGTTCGCACGCCACCGATGTGCAAATATCCGGTAGGCGAGGGGGCAAAACGAACACGAACTCTTCTGTTTTCCATGGTACAAGAATGAGGGCGCAAAATTAACCAATTATGGGATTTTCGGAGCCAAGATTTTTGTGAATTAGCAACAAAAAAACGTGGTAGAAATCCTTGTGCGAAATACGCGCTTATTTCTTACTTTTAGACCTCGAATGAATCGCTTAATTTTTACCATTCAGCGTATTATTAGTATTACAATCACCTTTGGATTTTTTGCTTGTTCCAAAGGTCCTGAGCCATATATACCCAATCTAAACCCGAAGGGAGAATTTCGTTTTCTAGCGAACGGCTATCCGGTTTTTATGGAGAAAACAGTTTCGAGTTACGAAAATGTTCAAACGCAAGGCGACCATCTGACCTTTTCGGCGGTCGGTGCATCGGGTTATGTTGTTTCGGGATGCATTTATGGATTTAAGGGTGTCGGAACCTACGATTTGTCAAGGGATTCGAGCGGTTACGTGAATTTTACAATCAACAATTGGCAATACACCATGGGCGCAGGGATGCAGCCAAAATCTCGCGGTTCTATTACTGTTTCCGATATCCGCGAAGTCGATGATCACCTTGTAGCCAAAGGTTTTTTTGAAGGTGTGGCCTTTGTAAATAACGGATACGATTCGGTGATCATTAGCGAAGGGGTGTTTTCGGATCCGATGATTACCTTCTGAAAAATTCTCAAGCTTTTTCAAACTTTAACCCGAATGGGTTTCGAGCCTAAATTAGAATAAGAAAAGACCCGAAGTTGAAGGCGAACTCAATTTAAACTGTGAAATTTATAACTTAAAATTAAAATTAAAGAATTCGCTGAAGGCATTGGATAAATTGATTTACGATTAAAGTAATAATATAATCCCGGGTGGTGATTAGAGATGTAATTTCAAAATTACTTTTTGAGGACCTACTAAATAGCCAGCACACTAATCCTTGATAACCAGAAAACGTTCTGCGATAAGTATCGTATTTCCCGAACTCAAG
Source organism: Bacteroidia bacterium (assembly GCA_046303595.1). Classification (GTDB taxonomy): domain Bacteria; phylum Bacteroidota; class Bacteroidia; order M30B66; family M30B66; genus CAMCXT01. The sequence continues at coordinate 2,839 of JBKCFX010000220.1, read as the reverse complement.
CGCAAGGTATAATTCCCTGATGACAAGGGTAACGTTGAGAAAGTGAGTTCATTTAATCCTTTCTTGCCGGGGCGCTCCAACAGCTGTGCAACTAGCCTTCCGCTAAGGTCAAAAATTGAAGCAGACACGGGCATATCGTTTTCGAGTGCGAAACGCAATGCAAACGAAACACTGCTTGGGTTTGGAAATAGGCCTGTATTCGCAGCCTGTGCCGTGTAAACCAAGCTGTCGCTGAAGATGCACCCACGCGAATCGCTAACATCGACGCGGATAGTTTGACCATCGCATATAGAATTAAGTTCGGAACCTTGCGAATTACCATTCCACAGAACAGCGTAGGGTGGACGTCCGCCCGAAATTTCGGCACTTGCCACACCACTGCATGTTTGTTGTCCTTCGCTTATGCGGATGGTAGCCATGAGTTTTGTTGTGTCTGGGCTTTGTACATGTGCCAACCAGCTTCCATTTCCGCGCGAATTCAATCCATAGTAACCAATCAGTACTGCTTCGTTCTTTCGTGCATGCCAGCGTTGCATGCCGAAATAATCTCCCCAGCGTTCGTAGGCACCCGGAAGGCGATCCACAAAGTTCTCTCCGGTCTTGATTAGTTTTAAATCAGAATACACACTATCGTTGCTGAAATATACCATTGCGATGCCCGGAAAACTGTCGGGGGCCGTGTAATTGAATCCAATCATGGCTTCGGGTTCACAATATTCATTTCCACACAAGGCAATGTTCGGATAACCAAAATCGAGATGGGGATCAGAAATGTAGCGTCCGCGAATCGCGGTTTCTCCTCCCGGATCTTGCACAAAACCGTGGTAAATGCACGACAAACCGGTTTCCGGATTCACACAGTTTGCCACATATTGAATTTTTTCGTCATAATAAACGGCTCCTAATACACGTGCATCGTTGGTTTGTAAACCGCCGGTTGCATCAGAGGTGTCGGTATCGGTTTGCCGACCATTCGGCGGCATCCCGTAAGGCAAATTTGTACGCAATGCCTTAATCGACAGATTCTGTTCTTCATCAAGTTTGGAAAGCATCTTCAAAACAAAAACAGTATCGTTTTGCACATCGAAATTGCGGTTCGACATAAAATACTGCACATCGGTTACACCTCTTGCACCCTGCACCGGATGAAGATTGCGGATGAATCGACCTTCATAACGAATATCGGTATATACTCGATGGTTTAGCGTATCATCGCCCGAATAGCCGTCTTCCTTCGAAACCTGCCAGATTACAGAACCATCGAAGCCAACCTGCCAACTCACATCGGGTACAATCAGGTTTCCGGTTATAAATAGTTCATCTTTTGTAATCGAAATGGCAGGGAAGTCGGTCCATCGGTTATTATCAAGCGGATTGCCATCAATAAAATACACGTTCCAATCGTCGGTAGGGTCGTTACTGGTCGAAAAACAAACGATGTAGCCGTTGGTCTGCGGATCAAAGTTTTTTAGGAACACCAGAATAAATCGATCGGCCTGTTCGTCGTAGATTATTTTGGGATCATAGTAATTGTCGTTAATGCTACCACCTGCTAAGGAGAAAAGGCTGATGGTGAAATTGGTGAATACTTTTGAACTATCGGGAATGTTCCAACCATAGAGCAACGAATTAATTCCAGCCAGTGCTATTCCGCTATCAGAAACAGCTAGCGTATTATCGTTCGGAATTCCTCCCTGAATGCTAAATATCGTACCGCTGCTAACCTGACGTTTCATTCCCCAGTCATATAAAATTCGTGGCAAGGGAGCATGTATACTGTCGGATAGATTTGCTTTGCCTGAAGCATTTCGAATCGGGAAACGTTTACGGCTTTCGATTTTTTGACGCATTACATACGAGCGAACCGATTCGCCGTCGGGAAGTGGCTTTTCGAGGTTTATCAATTGCGCGTTAAAATCTGGGAGCAGTTGCCGTGGACTTACCGTTCCGATTTTACGTATGGTTTTGTGATGCGTTTTATAATCCTGTGCAGGCATTATTGATGGAATACAGCAAGCAAATGCGAATAAAATAGATATAAAATTGGGTAGCTTCATGGTGAAAATGGCGGCAATCGTTCTGCAAGATAGCGATACGGTTCGTGAAAATGATGAATGAAAAGGTCGGTCGAAGTTTTTGGATAGCGTGAATAATATTCGGCATCGGGTTGCAAAATGATGCTTGTACCGCAGCGCATGAAATTTGAAGTTTCGAGGTATCTGGGAATATAAAGCCCTTTAAGATGCTTCCTCACAGGCTTTTCGATTTTATATCCGAGATATTTACGGTATTTGCGTTGCGCTTTTTTACTGTTGCGTGTTAGTTTCCTGTGCAAATAGCTTACGGCAATTTTTTCGTGTGGCTTTCTACCTTTTTTCAGTATTCGTGGATTGCTGAACGGATTGGTTGCGCTGAAATCGAAATGCGTTTGCACCGATGGGGGCGTTTCGGGCACCCAGTCCTCAGGATTCAATACGTTAAAGGCCCAGCCTTGTTGATTCTTGCGTTCGAAGTCGTAGGCAAATTGGTGATTTCCGGGCTTGGGAGCTGCCGAACAATAGGTTTTTAGTTTCAAATCGGCAGGAAATACGCCATCTTCAATGAGCTCATGTATCCATGCATTCAGTAAAAAGGCAATGGCACCGCCCTGGCTGTGTCCTACCAAGTAAAACGACTTGTTTCCCTTGGCGATGCTTTCGTGCATAAACCTGAAAATATCTTCCGAAAGCGCAACCGTACCAACAAGCCATCCGGCATGAACACCGGCATCTGTGTTTTTACTGAATCGGTAGTTCATTGCGGCCGCGTTTCCCAGTGTCACAGTGCCCTCTGCGGGAAG
>JBKCFX010000219.1:0-10664 GCA_046303595.1 Bacteroidia bacterium | reverse complement strand
ATTGTTGAAGGCACTTGTAACACCTGAACGTGTCCAGTTACCGCCAATGTTGAATGAGCCTGAATAGGCACTGCTTAAGGTGAACGTTCCGTTGGTTATGGTTAAATTACCACGAAGCGCACGTGTATCATTTAGCGTAAGGTCGGTTCCTCCATCATTAATGTCTACATTCCAAGGAATACCTGCAGCACCTGAGTTTATGGCGCCTGCCGCCCAAGTTTTATCCGTTGCGCCTACCTGATAATCAACGGTATTGGCAAAACGTAGTGTTGAGTTGGTGCCGTAGAAGCAAGAATTTAATGATTGTCCTACCGATCCGCCTAAAAGCACCTGCAACACACCGTTAATCGTTACCGGATTGCCTGTTCCGAAATCAACCGCTCCATCACCTATGCGCACCAAGACATTGGAGTCGAAAACCAACTGGGTACCCCCCAATGTTGAAACGGTCTTCGGGTATTTGAGGGGTTCATTAGCACCCAGACCCGTGATATCGAAGCGGGAGCCTGCTGGACCTGTTATGGTTCGCGTACCTCCACCGGTAAGGTTAATGCTTCCCGAAAATGAAGGATTTGTTGCTTTACCGCGCGCCGTTAAGGTAAACCCTCCAAGGTTTATATCGCCGGCCAAATCGAGGTTTCGGTTGAATGTTTTATTAAACTGCAGGGTAACAGTTGAGCCCGAACCGATTATCAAATCGCGAATTTCATTATTGCCAAGGTATTCATCATCCGTAGTAACAGAGGCCTGGTATTCCATATCGTATTGATCAGAGCCAACCACAACAGGAGGTTCATCCATTAGACCATTCGTACGTAATATTTTACTTCCGTTGGCCATAAAAACCGAATAGCTGTTTTGGATAAACGTACCCGAGCTAAGACTTAAGCGATTGTTTATCGTAATTGGTGCTCCAATTATTACCGTTGATCCGGTATTATTTATTTTGAGGAATTCGAACGAACTAATGCCACCGATGGTTTGTGGAGTATTTCCATTCATTTCGATTTCGCGACCATTCTGGGTAATTACGCCGGCATCTAAACGACTCAGGTTGCCCGCAATCTGAATATCGCCCCCAACAACCGAACTTAAAATCAACGTTCCCGAAGCTCCAGAACCTACCGATACGTTACCCTTAACAATAAGCGGTGTTGAACGATTATTGAGTGTTACAACGCCGCCTGTATTAATGGTTAGGTTTCCTGCAATTTGAACCGGTGTTGAACCTGTACTTACATCAAGCGTAGTAACGGTTCCATTTTGAATAACCTCTACGTTATGCGGATAACCCGGTCCACTTGTGGTGCTCCATTCTGTTGAACGGCTGTAATTTCCGCCAGTAAAGTAGCGAAGCGTAGAACCGCTTGCATAGGTTGGAGGATTGGTACTTACAAAGCCGCCGTTGGCAATTTGCAGTATGCCTTGAACGGTAGTGGTGTTGGCTCCAAAATTCATCCCGTTGCTCAAGGCAACACGCACATTCGGTCCAAAATTAAGTGTTGCACCGGCTCCAGTTGTCACTGTTTTTGTTCCGGTCGTTACGGCAAATACAGAACCAGCTGCGCCTGTTATAGATGCTGCACCCGATGGAATATTAAAGTTGCCCGCTGAACCGCTTAAAAGAAGCGTTCTGCCATTCAAATCAAGTGTGTTGCCACCGTTAACTTGAAGCACATTTCCAACACTGGCGTTGATGGTTACATCGGTTGCATTAACGTTATCGAGTAGCAATGATCCGCCGGTTTTTGTTACCAGCATATAGGCAAATGTTTCGGTGCCGCCGCCTGTAACAGAGATTGTTTGGTTAGATGCCCCATTAAAGAAAACCGCTCGGTTGTTCGGAGTAAATACAGAAGTTACCGCACGATTCCAGTTGCCACCTACGTACAAGTCGCCCGAGGTGCCATTTAGAGCTAAGGTTCCGTTGGTAACATTGAGATTACCCGCAAGCCCACGGTTGCCATTTGGCATATTTACCGTTGTGCCGTTTTGGATGGTAACGTTTTGTGGAATGCCCAAGCCAGGACTAGTCGAATTACCCGTCCATTCGGTATTTACATTGTACGACCCTGTGTTGTTGTAAACCAATGTTGAAGTGGCTGAATAAGTAGGCGAGCCCGATGTAATAAAGCTGCCCGAATTCATGGTAAGATTGCCGGTAATGGTAGTGGTAATTCCCGCATTAAACGTGGTATTGCCATTTAACTGAACATTGGTGGCCGTGATGCCCGAGGTACCTGCGAATGCGCCCGTTCCGAGAAAACGTACAGTTCCTGAACCCAAATTGGCTGTGCCGCCCGAATTATTGACCACATTACCCAAGGTGAGGAGATCGAGATTAAAGGCCGCTCCGATATTCAGCGCTCCGCCAACATTGATGGTAACATTCGAAATCGTCGCATCGGCAGTACTCACACTCACGTTGTGCAACAAACACACATTTGCATCTGTTGATGGTACTGCGCCTCCGTTCCAGGTTGATCCGGTATTCCAGTCGCCTGAAGCGGCAGTTTGCAAGCAGGGGAAGAAGCCGTTGATGTTACCGAAGGCAAACAAGGTATTGCTTAAATTGCCTGTATAGTTGGCCGTTGAGTTGCTGAAGTACGGATTTGCACCAAATGTTGGATTCGATGCTCTAACCTGCCAAATAGAACCATTCCAGTTGCCATGGTAAACCCCTGAGTTGCGATTGAACGCACTGCCTTCGTCGATCAGGTTCCATTGCAAACCGGTAAATAGGTTATTTCCGCCTGCTACCGATTCTGTTAGGTAATACTCCACCTTAATCATTTCATTCGCATCATTCACAGATTGCCCAAATGGAGGAGTAGCTTTTGCTCTAACGCCAATATTATCAGGTGTTCCTGCCTGATTAAGAATAATCGGATTGTAGGCTGTTGTGCTGGGCCCAATCGGGAATGTCGTATTGATATTGTTGAAATTACGGAAGAGCATACCGGTTCCGTTGGTTACAAAATAGTTGGCGGCTGTAACTCCATTAACTGCTGCGTTTAGTGTTGCCATGGTTAGGTTAAAATTGCCCAATGTAACCTGACCGTTAATGAAGGTAAATTCGTTATTTACCTGTTGGCTGCTTAACAGAGTGATGCCGTTAAAATTGTCGAGAATTACAAAACCGAACGGATTAACGGTAGCATTCGTTCCACCAACCGTTTGTGCTGTGCTACCATCGAAGAATACCGCTCTGGAGTTGGGGAAGAAGTTGGCTCCTGTACCGTTATTTATCCAGTTACCGCGTAGGCGAATATCGCCTCCAATGGTTTGTGAGCCCGAAAGTGCACCAATTAGGGTTAGGTTACCATTAATGGTAAGCGGCACAGTCATGTTGTTGCCGCCAAAGTCCATAAACAGACTTGACCCCGACTCAATGGTCAAATTACCTCCTGTATTTAAAGGTTGTCCTGTATTTCCGCTTGCACCCGGGTTTATTGTGGTGCTATTCGAAACTAGTACGTGGTGCGGATAACCGCGGCCCGATGCGGCTCGCCATTCGAATCCACGCCCATATGTACCACCAGTATTGTATTGTAGCGTTGAGCCGCTAGCATAGAAAGGCGCATTGGTGTTTACAAATCCACCCGAATTGATGCGGAAGGTGCCTCCATTTTGGATGGTTACAGTTCCTGTTCCGAAATTCACACCACCTGATGTGTAAACATTGTATGGGTTGCTGTTGCCACTGAAGGTTGCCGCACCTTGGCAATTCACCGTTCCGCCGGTGGTGCCTGTCGCGAAATCGCCACCTGTAACTGCAATGCTTCCCGTATTCGCAATGTTCAGCGTGCTTCCTGTTCCAATGGCGAATAAGCCCGATTGTAAGTTAAGTGTGGGTGTTGTTGTTCCGTTCGTGGTAAGTGTTACGGTATTGTTGCCTGCGCCGCCTGTATTGGCAATGGTAATTTGACCCGGACTTACCAAGGTAAGAGGCAAACCGGTTCCGGTAACCTGATTTGCTGTACCGGTGTAAATGTAAGAGGCACCTGTACTAAATGATTTTGCAGTTCCGGTTTGAATACTGCCTGTAGTGGCACCTAAGGCCGCAACAATACCTGCTGTGTTCGCTGTTTTAAGTGTTGCTCCCGAATTTAGTGTGAACGAACCGTTTGTTCCGGCTGCTGCACCGCTCAAAATGTGTGTATCCACGTTTAAAATTCCGGCTGTGTTTACTGTAAATGTAGCCGCGGCGTTCATCACAAAATCATTCGCCAAAACCAATTCCGGTTGTGTGGTGCCGTTACCCACTTGCCAATTGATGGCACCTGCAGAAACAGCCGTTGTGGGCGCTGCAGCCGTAAACGTTTGAGTGCCCGATGCTTTGTTGAAGCGGAAGGTGGACGGTGTGGCTTGAGAGCGGACAATCGTTGCCGTGCTGTTTATGGTAAGGTTGCCCAGCAGATTCACGGTTGAGCTCGTTGCTGTATTCGCTGAGTTTCCGGTTAAATCAAACACCGAACTTCCGTTTAATGTTAGATTTCCATTGATGGTAAGTACAGGCGTTTGTGCCCCATTAGATGAGGAATTGGTAACGGCCAGTTTTCCGGCGTTCATAATTACATCACCGGTAATGGTTAAGGTTGAGTTTGTATTCGCATTATTACTAAATAATCGCAACTCGCGCGAGGTTCCCCCTGTATTGTTTATGGTAAGATTACCATTAATTGCAGTAACAGCTCCGGCCAGATTAACTGAGGTTATTGTTTGTCCGGCGCACTCGTAAATAATATGATGAAATGATTGATTCATACCACCAATTGTGGAAGCTCCTACCATTCCTGTAATTTTTAAGGTTGAACCATTGTCCCATGTGCTTGTTGGAATCGTGCCCCCATCAGCGGCATGATCATAAACTGCAGTAGTTGATTGGTTAACAGCGCTTCCCGCACTGGTAAGTGTGTTTGTACTTGTTTGCCAAAGATTGTTATTGGTGACTCCTGAACCTGAATTAATTGTTAGTGGGGCATTAGCATTGAAGGTGCCGTTGATAAGAAAATCGGTTGCAGCAGAACCATTATTGATAGATAAAGTACCTGAACTATGTGTTAAAACTGCACCGGCATCAATTACTAAATCATCAGCTACGGTATTGTTGCTTATTGCTACTGTATGACCGTTTCGGATTTGAATGAGTAAACTATTTGAGTTGTTTGGAATGTAGGTTGGCGTAAATGCTCCAGTAAAGGATAAATTGTCTGCAGCTTCCCAGATTGCAGGAGTTGACCAATTACCTGAAGATACTGTACGAAAGTATAAACTTGGATTGGCAGGCACAAGTTCGCCGGTATTCAATAAAATGGCAGCGCTTGCATACCCATCGAAGGAAATTTTTGACAGTTGATCAGATGTTAGGCCGCTGGAGTTGTTGCCAAAGAAAATTCTCCCATTTGTACCGTTAGTGCCTAGTGTTCCTGTCCATCCGAAAATTGTTAATGCTGATCCATTCCAAGTCACAGCACTCGAATTTGCGAAAATGATACTGTGATTTACATTTCCTAAATTAATAGTTGAGTTAGCATTCACATTAAGTGTTACACCTGCTGTCGCATTGGTAATGGTTGTATTTGCAGCAATACCAGTAGTAGCAAGAGTTCCGCCATTAAGGGTGACCGGCGATGACCATGAAGCTGTAGTATTTACAGGATTTAAACGAAGCTCACCCGCAGTAACCGTTGTAGGACCTGTATATAAAGTTGACTCATGAGTTATTGTTAATCGTCCGGCGCCCGTTTTGATAATTCCTCCCGAAGAAAGTGTCGAGCTATTAATTCTCCAGGCAATATTCAAAAATGCATTAGTTCCTACATTTATTGTACGTATTGCATCGCCTAGATTAAATCTTACTCCGGTTCCTCCTCCGGTATTTGTAAAGTTAGCTGTTGTGTTATTGTTTACTATGATATCCCCTCCCAACTGTATTGTGCTGTGAGTTGTTCCTGAAGTTGAAGTTGAATTAAAAGTAACATTGCCCAATGTAGTTGTACCGTTTGCAATGATGCTTCCTGTTGATGAATAGGTAACCGTTCCTCCGGTAAAAGATGACGAGTTATTTACTGTAAATGAGTTATTACCAGCTCTTGTTATTGCGCCGCCTGTCATATTAACAGAGTTCAATGTAAGGTTTGCACCAGATGATATGTTGAAAGTGCCATTGGTTAAAACCAGATTACTGGCAGAATTGATAACATTGGTAACTCCTACAGTGAGTGTTCCATTGTTCACGGTTGTATTTCCTGTATATGTCTTAACAGTACCATTTAATGTAAAAGTGCCTGTTCCAATTTTTGTTAAACCACCCGTACCTGAAATTATGCCTGAATATGAAGTGTTGGAGTTATCGTTTCCAGCTGTTAAGGTAGAAGCTCCCATGTTAACCGTTCCTCCAGTGCCTGTCAATGATCCGATGGTTTCATTGCCACCAAGTTGGTAGGTTCCACTATTTACTGTAACAGGAATGGTATTTCCCAAAATGTCGGCTGCCCCAGCTGAAAATACCCCCCCCGAAACGGTAAGGGAAGAAGTTGACATAGCAGCTGGGCTAGTTAGTTGTCCTCCCGAAACCGTTGTGGATCCTGTGTAGGACTGTGTACCGAAAAGACTCATATTAGTGGTTCCGCTTCCCGCCATGGTAAGTCCACCTGCTCCGGAAATAGAATTTTGGAAGAACGTTCCTTTATTGGCTCCGTTGATAGTAAGAATCGTTCCTGTATTTAAAATAACTGTTCCGCTATTGGAAGTCCCTGCTTCCCTAACCGAAGCGGCACTGGTGCTGGCACTTACGGTAAGTGTGGCGCCATTGGCAATAAACACATCTGTACCACCACCAAAGGCTCCGGCCGATGCTGCAATAAGATTACCTGTACTGATGGTAGTGTTTCCTACATAAGTATTTGCACCTGAAAGGGTGAGGTTATCAGCCCCGAATTTTGTTAAACCGCCATTAGAAATAACTCCGCTTATGGTATTGCCGAATAAGGAAGTAATAGTTCTTGTTCCGCCATTTAAATTAACAGTTCCAGTAAGTGTGAGCCCTGCTCCCGAATACCCTAAAGTTATATTTCCATTGATAAGAATATTTTTTGAAGTAGTTCGGGATGTGGTATTGTCGGGTCTTAATATAGTACCATTGCTCATGTTAAGCGTTCCGGTATTCCCAAGGCCAGCGTTATTATTAATGCGAATGGTTCCCGCTGTTAAATTAATTGTACCGGTAAGTGCAGTGAAAGCTCCACTCAGAATTAATTCTCCTGCTCCGTCTTTAAATATTGCTCCGTCTGCAAGAGTTTTACCTCCGTTTGATAATGCGGTACTAATTTCAACCGTACCAGCACCACCAGCATAAAGCGTTTGCGAATTAAGATCAATCGTTTGAACTGTAAGAGTAGCTTGGTCGGAATTAATTCTTGAATCGGTTGTTAGGAAGACAGTACCGCTGATCGATCGGGTATTATTTGTAACATTTCGTAATGCTCCACCATTTGCAATCCCTACTCCATTGATTGTGAATGGCTCTGTTATTGGAGTGAAGGCCCCCGAGAATTCAATAGCACACCCTGAATTTACAGTTGTTCCGGCAGTATTTGCGCCAAGTGCTGAAGCGTTAGTAATCCGAAGTACGTTATTAGATACTGTTGTGGTTCCTGTGTAGGTATTCGTTCCCCCAAGTATGAGCGTACCCGGTCCGGCTTTAGTCAAATTGCCCGTACCCGCAATGATTCCTGAATACGTGGCAGTTTGTGCCCCAAACACATCAATAGTACTGGCGGCATTGTTCAAGGTCATGCCTCTGTTAGAATTAATAGAAAAGGTTCCATTAATTCCAAGCGTTCCGGCTCCAATTTGAATTTTGTCGGCTGTTGCTGCTCCCGGCACGGCACCCAGTTGATTGTCGTTGCTGATTATTAAGAAGTTGGCATTCACAATCACATTTCCTGTGAAGGTGTTAACTCCTGTAAGGGTTAGATTACCTGCACCCGTCTTGGTAAGATTGTTGCCCCCAGTTAATATGCGTGGGTCGGTTACATCAAAATTGGTTTCGTATGGTGCAGCCTTGGTAAAGTTAAACGCATTAAAGAAAATATTACGGTTGCCGTTGTTGTCCTGCTGTGCTCCGCAGTACATGTTAATGTTATTGATGTTTGCACTCGATGTTATGGTGGTATTGTAGGTTGCTCCTCCGTCGCGCGCGGTCATCGAAAACGAATACTGTGTCCAACTGGTTCTCGTTAAAGTTACCAGCATGGCGTTGGTGCCATAGGCCGTAAATGCGTTTCCGTTAGTAGTTGAGATGGTGGCCGAGTTACTGTTGTTAACATTAAAAATGGTAGCGCCATCGGCCCGCAGGTCAAATCCTTTGCTACCACTTGAGCCGCAATCCCAGTTCATTGACCAGTAAAAGCTGAACACATCGCCAATTAACATAGGCACGTTGGTGCCGCCTGCTCCAAAATAACGCGTGGTATTCACATATTGCCCGCTGTGCCCAAACATAGCAAATGAGGTTGCGCCAATGTTGGCGTTATTTAAGCCACTGCCGGCAGGATCGCCAATATAGGTTCCTGCATTCGCGCCACCGGTGGTAATGGCCCATCCGTTGTAGCCCGTGCCTTGGTTGCTGCCATTGGTCCAGCTTCCTCCATAATTGGTAGCATTGTCGGAGAAACTAAACTGTGCCGACACTATTACCGGCAACAGCATAATAAACATTCCAAGCGCAAATGTTTTTGCATTTAGGATCCCAATTCTTTTCGCATTTACTTCTACCGTAGAAATTCCCATGGTATTTGTCGTTAAAGGATTAAAATTATTTTATCTCAACTTTAACACTTGATGATACTGTCGAAAATGTTAAATTGTGTTAACATTATGCAAAAACACATGTAGGTTAAAATTAAGAGTTTACTAAATTAAAAGATTGTTTTTAAAATACCAAACGCGTAATCAATTTGATTATCAACACAGTAAAGGTTCTTAATAATTTGATAATCTGTGCAGAATGTCAAAAAGTGTAGGAGTGACACTTAAGGTGTTGAAAAGTTTTGCTCCTCCTGTGTGTCCCGACGAAAAATAAGATCAGTTTCCTCTCAAACAGCAGGCAATTCAAGCGTAAAGGTTGTGCCGCGATCTACTTCGGTTTCGAAATGGATTTGTCCATCCGAGCTCTCGACAATGTTTTTTACCAAGGCCAATCCAAGTCCCATGCCTGTGGTTTTGGTTGTGAAATTCGGCCGAAATATCCGGTCCTGTAGCTCTGGGGCTATCCCCCTGCCATTGTCGCTTACTTGTATAACGATTTGCTGGTTGAGGCGCTTAATGTGCAAGCCGATTTCTCCTTTACGGTCATCCGGAATGGACTGTTCTGCATTTCGGATGAGGTTGTTAAATGCCCGTAGCATCTGTTCTTTGTCGGTTAACACTACATAACTCTTACTGCCATCATCGGTAAAACGTATTGAACAATGTTGGTTCTCATGAAACTCGGCTAGATGCTGCAAGAGACTCCGCATATCTACCGCCTCTTTTTGCATGCGCGGCATCTGGGCAAAATTTCCAAATTCGGTTGCGATATGGCTCAACGTGTCGATCTGTTCAATCAGGTTTTGCGCATAGCGGTTGAGGCGCTCCTCAAACCCCGGTGCCTTGTCTTCCCATGCACGTTTAAGCATTTGCGTATTGAGCTTCATCGGCGTTAGTGGATTTTTAATCTCATGTGCCACTTGTTTTGCCATTTCTCGCCATGCGCTCTCGCGTTCGGACTTTGCCAGTTTTTCGGCACTGGCAGCCAACTCGGCAAGCATGCCATTGTATTCATCAATCAATGCCCCAATTTCATCGCGACTTTTCCATTGTATGGCCTCATTTTTTGAACCGAGTTTAACACTGGCGAGCCTGTCTTGCAATATTCGCAGCGGACCCGTAACCGAGTTCGATAAAAATATGGCTGCAATAATTACAAGTACTGCAAGCAGAACATAAATATTAACGATGGCCACGATAAAACTTGCAATCTCACGCTGCAATTCGCTCTGGCGCGCAAAATACGGAAGGTTGAGGTAGCCGATGACTTTGTTTTCAGCATTGCGCATCGGCACATACGCCGAAATGTATTCGAGTTGACCAATGCGCTCGCTATGAATGTACTCACTTGTGTTTTCAACGCTCAGATGATAAAATGCTTCCGGATTAATTTTTCGCGAAATCAACCCTTCGTCGAATAGTTTGGTACGCGATGACGCAAACAGTATTCCGGATGGAGAAAATAAATTGATATCCGAAAAAAACACGTTTGACTGTCTGCTTAATCCGTATGCAATTTCATCTGATTTTGCCGGATCGAGAAATTCCTGTCGGTTTAACATCAATTCGGTCTCAACCAATATGGAGTGTATCTTTTCGCTGATGTTGCGTTGGTTTTTTTGCGTATTGTTTGAAATGATATACAAGATGGTTCCGCCGCCAATTAATAGCAATGAGATAAATAAAATGGCGATAATTGAACTCTGAATTTTTCGTTTAAAACTCATGCGCTTCAGTTCGAGGCCTTTTCCGGCGATGAGTCCAATGCCCAGTAAAAGCGTAAACAAAAGGGTGAGGTACGAAAACGGAGTAAGCACCTGCATCAGCCCGGGAATAGGCAAACTAAGTAC
>JBKCFX010000218.1:0-2802 GCA_046303595.1 Bacteroidia bacterium | reverse complement strand
GTTCCATCCAAATGCACAATTTGAGATGTTTCTATACTTTTAAAAACTGTAGGTTGACACTGCGGCCCTTGAGCATGTAGACTTTTAAGTAAAACTAAAACTGAAGTAATTCCAAGAATAACATTTTTCATGATGATTTAATCGATTTTGGGCACGTTTAAGTAAACGCAAACTTAAATTATATGAACGTTACAAAACATACCCATTAATGGGTATTTTGAAGTTATTTAGGGTCTACTGAAAAACACTCATTCATTATATAATGAGTTACTTGCTTGTAAAAAGAGAATTAAACCTGTAAAATACTTCTTGCTAATTGCCCAATTCTTGCGCACAATGGATTATTGAATATGACTGTAAATTACCCATATAAACTGATTTATGTATCTATAGTTGAATTGTTGTTTGTGCGATTAATTCAGCTTTTGAAGGCAATAGCAAGTAAAAAAAAGAAGCTTAACAATATCCCTCGTCTTCTTTCATAATTTAGCGCGTAAACAGTAATTAGACAAACTAAATTGAAGTTTTCAATATTTAATTTTTGAAATTCGTAATCGAATCGCAATTGCTTCCAATTGAAGCGTGGATTCACTTCTATTTGTTCACCTGTTTTAAGGTTTTCAATCAAATATTTCTGTTTAAAAAAACCTTTTCGAATAAACTTGAATTCTCTTTCATCCGGCATTTTTAGATTCATAACGCCTAACCAGTTTCGTTTTAATTGTGCTGTTTCGACGTTGTTTTGTGTAATGTCAAATTGCAAAGAGAACCCGAATTTACGATTAAGTGAATGGCTCCCATCGTTGGTAGTTTCAATTTGAGCTGAGTATGAAAATAAATTTTTATAAAGCAAACTTCCTTGAAGATCATTTCCTTGAAATAATTCATACAATTTTCGTGATGATGCGATTGCCTGCATAGTTGATTAGAATTTGAACCTGTCTATTGTTTGATATATAGTATTCAGATTAAAGGACTTGAGTGATTTCACTGCTTCAATACTTTCGAAACTTCATTCAATCCATTGCCCTGCAAACGAATCCAGTATACGTCTGCAGGCAGAAAATCAAGATTTAATACTGTTGTTTGATTGTCTTCATCCTTTTGCAATTCGGCTCGATAAACTTCTCGTCCTATCATGGTTAGAATACTTACTTGAACTGGTGAATTAACTTTTATCGGAAGCGTAAACGAAAGCGACTCGTTAAAAGGATTTGGGTAATAATTTACAGTTGCTTTCTGATTTGAGTATTGTAAACCATTCAATATTCCGGGTTGCCTTAACCAGTAAACGATGGTATCGGAAACCGTTTCCGAAAATACAGACAAATTATTGGGCGTCATATAGTGAATAAGACCGGGAATACTCCAGAAATCGTCGGTACAGGTAACTTCGTTTTGAAACCGCGTTAACTCAGAAGGCGGTACATTAAAATCCAAGCCTAAACCCAGAAACAAGGTGGGTAAGTTCGCCAGATTATAATTAATAGAAACGGAATCTACAACTTCGATATAATCGTCCCATACACTTGCCGGAATGCCAAAGACTGCCGGTGTGGATGCATTCCATGCATTGTTTCGAATGGCGGTAAAATAGGATAAAAGCTGATCGACCTGCATTTGGGTTTGTGGCACATTGCCGCCACATAGCGTAGCGATTTCCATGAGCTGATAGGCCAAAACCGAGTCGAGCGGCGAACGTGGGCCCGCAAGCGAAATAAGTGCCTTTACATCGTTTCGTTCGCGTGCAATAAACGGTATGAGCGATGAACCCTCGCTGTGGCCAATGAGAATGATGTTGGATGTGTCAACGTCGTTCCGTGTTTTTACATAATCAATAGCACTTTCTACCGAGAGCCATAATTTCTCGAAGGTAACAGCACCGAGTGTTGTAGGAGTAGAATAGGTATATTCGATTTTATCGAAACGTAAAACGGCAAATCCCGAATCGACCAAGGCATCCGAAAGTCCTTTGTAGGGCCGTAGGGTATCGTTGAGCAAGCCCGGATACAGGCATTCTACATTGGCGCCAACCATTACCACTGTGCCGTTGCGGTCGTTAGCGCCACTGCCCGAGTTGATGATGATGGTTGGGAATACTCCGGTTGCTGCTGGTTTGCAAAAAGTTCCATACACAGTTTTACCGGCATGTGAAAACGTTATTTCCTCGGCCTGCTGTGCTTGACTTAATATTGTGCAAAAAACGAATAATACGATATGGCTTGCCTTTCGGCAAATGTTGGTTAATTTGATGGCACACATCCTCATCAAGATCTGAAAATTATTTGATTCATTAAAACTATGCTTAACGCGATATAACCAGCCATGCGTTGATCTATATTTTTAATGGCATGCACCGCCAGTAAACACGTTAATTCGTAATGTGCCGCATTTGAATCGGCAATCTCATAGGCATAGCGCAATTTACGCCAGTTTAATCTCCGCCTAATTTCGATGCGTTCGCCCGTGTTCTGATTTTCGATAAAATACGTTTTACTAAAGAGTCCTTTCGAAACAACCTTCTGAGCACTTGCATCGGGCAACGTAATCGAAACTTCGTTTTTCCAATTCATGCGCATCTGTCCTACTACCTTCTCGTTTTGGATAATCTCGAAACGGGGCTCGAACCAAGCAAATTTTGAAATTATGTTATATTCCTCGTTTGTTTTAATTTGAATGTGCGCGCTTTGTAAAAACAAACCACTATAACGGAGCGAACCTTTCAATTCTTCATATTGAATAAGGTCATAGTTTTTCCAATTTTTGGGGAGTGCAAGCATGTACATTTAATTTGGTGAATTA
>JBKCFX010000217.1:0-1478 GCA_046303595.1 Bacteroidia bacterium | reverse complement strand
TTGCTTGTAAAAATCTTCGGGCACCAAATGCACATACACCGGTTCGGTAAAAGTCTGTTCCAAAAATTCTCTTGGAGTTACTTCGCGTATGCCTAGTTTGTCGAGCAATTCAAGACAGCCATGTGCAACGCG
This sequence comes from Bacteroidia bacterium, assembly GCA_046303595.1. Classification (GTDB taxonomy): domain Bacteria; phylum Bacteroidota; class Bacteroidia; order M30B66; family M30B66; genus CAMCXT01. Next base: position 1,346 of record JBKCFX010000217.1, on the reverse strand, counting down.
ACCATCTCCGGTGAGCGCAATTTTTATGGGAGGGATTTGAATGCTCGCGTATTGATCGACCATTTCACTATAGTTTTTGCACTGATAGGCAGGTTTTAAATTGAAGATGCCATATTTTCTTCCCCAAGCAAGTAAACCATTGTGCGTTCCCACGATACCTGCAAAGCGACCGAATCCCAAAACACGGCTCCCATTAGCCCAAGTCAATGTTTCGTAATCGACCAAACGTATGTTTCGTTCGAGCACGGTACGCAACAATTTTCTGTTGTGTGGTTGTTTTTTAATGGTATGGGAGAAGAATAAATAGGTTTTATTGGCCAATAGTTCCTCAACCGGAACTTCCTTAATACCGAATAGAATGTCGCACAATTCGAGGTCTTCGGTCAACGACATGCCAGCTTTTTCGTAATCCTCATCTTTGATACAACGATGCGCCGATGGTTGCACCGTGATGGATGTTTCGGGGAAACGCTCTACAATAACTTCGCATTGTTCTGGAGTGAAGGCTACGCGTTTATCGTGCGGAATTTTCCCTTCGCGAATGATGCCAATTTTCATACATTGTTTGATTTTGGGATTGCAAAGATGTAGTGTTTTTCTCAACCTTCGGAGAGACTTTCTAAAATTGAATGAAATGGCAATCAGAATAATTAGTACAAATTGTCGTTGTATCTTTTTCCAATGAAACCAGCACTTACTTTTATCTTAATTTTTATTGCAGCCCACTTTGCCGCACAGCCTATTTTACCCGATTGGACTTATGCGCTGAAAGGCTTTCAGGCTGTCGATCCTTCGGGTATTGAAACCGACTCTACCGGTAATGTATATGTTTCGGGCACGTATTCGGGTTGGCTCGAAGTACCCGGCCTTAAGGAGCGATTTAAGGCACCGAATCATTGTGGTGCCTATTTGATTCGTATCAATAAACGCGGAAAAACACAGTGGGCTTTACCATTTTTAAGTTCGAACGATTCGCGCATCAATGCCATGTGTCTTTTGCCCAAAAGCGGAGTTGCGGTAGCCGGATTTTGTGATGCTGGATTTGTATTGCCTTCAACTGACGGTAAAACGAATAAATTCAAAAGTGGTAACGGGTGTTTTCTGGCTGTGTACGATTCGTTGGGTCGTTTGCAGTGGAGCCGTATTCAACGAAATGCTTGGGGAGAGGCAACTTCGCTGGCGGCAGATGCTTCGGGGAATATTTATTATACAGGATACTTTCGACATGGATTTGAAGGCGATGATATTCTGCTGCCCGATTCGGCGAAATCGTCATCCGAATTCCTCCTGAAATTTTCGCTAAAAGGCGCGTTGCTCTGGCAGCAGTATTTTAGATCGATGATCGA
>JBKCFX010000216.1:0-3398 GCA_046303595.1 Bacteroidia bacterium | reverse complement strand
TACATCTACCAATGCTGTTTCGTATCAATGGAACTTTGGCAATGGTAATTTTTCGGTTTTATCGAATCCCCAAAATGTTTTTGTTAACCCCGGTAACTACAATGTTGTCTTAACGGCCACGTCAGCATCGGGACAAACAAGTACCTATTCGATGGCCATATCGGCCCTGCCGGGTCCAACTGCATCATTCAGTGTTTCGTCCTTAAATGGTTGCGATGATCAGACTTCTTTTCAGTTCACAAATTCAAGTTCTGGTGCCGTTTCCTATTTTTGGGACTTCGATGATGGAACATCTTCTTTACAGGCAAACCCTGAAAAAATTTACAATACGCCCGGCAATTATGAAGTAAGCCTAATGGCTACGAACGCGGTAGGTTGTCAAACGGTTTATACACTAAGCCAGTCGATTGCCGTTAATCCAGTACCTACTGCAGCCTTTACATCAAATCTCACCTCGGTTTGTGAGCCGGGTAACCCCATTCAATTTTCCAATCAATCGAGCGGAGCCTCCTCCTATTTGTGGAACTTTGGAGACGGTACAGGCTCTGCGCAGTCAAATCCAATCAAGAGCTACAATGCTGCCGGTACATATTCAGTAACACTTATATCCGGAAACGGATTTGGCTGTTATGATACGAGTATACAATCCAATCTAATTACTGTTCATCCTGCAATTACTCCTGCTATTACGCCAAGCGTAACAAGTGGATGCCAACCTCTGGTTGTGAATTTTGCTACAACTCCAAATCTTGGCGCATCCACGTATCAGTGGAATTTTGGAAACAACCAGCAATCGCAGGCAAGCACATTCAATGCTTCGTATGCAAACGCAGGCCAGTACAATGTTACGCTTCAAGTAACCATGCCAAATGGCTGCGTGTACTCGGCTGTACAAAACAATCCTATTACAGTGCATCCCAAGCCAACTGCTGCTTTTTCGATTTCTAATGCAACCGGTTGTGCACCATTAACCATTGCCCTCGACAACAATTCAACCGGTGCAACAACATACAATTGGATTTTTTCGGAAGGCGCAGGGTCTACAGTTTTTGAACCAACTCCAACATTTACAATTCCGGGTTTGCACAATGTGAGTCTTACGGCTACCAATCAATTTGGTTGTTCGCATCAGTTTAACTTGCCCAATAGTGTGAATGTAAGCGGCCCTGTTGCTTCGTTTACGGCTTCCGACACAGCCGGATGCCCTCCATTGTATACCCAGTTTAGCAATACTTCAACCGGTGCAACAAGTTATTTTTGGAATTTCGGAAATGGAGCCACAAGCTCGCAAGCGAATCCCGCTGTCTCTATTTCTCAACTGGGTAATTACGATGTAATGCTTGTTGCAATAAATGGATCCGGTTGTCGCGATACATTAATCATGGAAGATTTACTTGATGTGGCCTATGAAGTTGTACCCTACACAGCGCCCGCTCCGATTTATGCCTGTGCACCATTTACGGCATCATTCAGTGCGGTGAATTTTAATGCAGAATCTTTTGTTTGGGATTTTGGTGATGGAACAACATCTACTGAATTAGCACCAAGTCATGTGTACACAGAACCTGGCGATTACATTGTTTCCTTGGTAGTAGACAATGGTACTTCTTGCATGCAGAGTTATCCTGTTTATCAGGAAATTCATATCGAAGGTGAAGTTCCAATTTTTACAACAACCTACGATGCATGCCCTCCTTTCCCTGTAACCTTTCATGTTGATACAACCAATGTAGCCACTTATTTTTGGGATTTTGGTGATGGAACAACATCTACCGAGGCTGTCCCAACGCATACATACCCCAATAACAACGTGCACCATGTTAGTCTGAACGTGGTTACAAACTTGGGATGCACCTATTCGTATGTTGGATTTAATTCGGTAAATTTTGCTTCGATGCAGGCTAATTTTACAAGCTATTATGATCCGCAGGATGAATTCCCGGTTTCTGTATCGTTTCAGAGTCTCAATCCAAATGCAACCGGTTGGTTGTGGAATTTTGGTGACGGAACTACTTCAACAGAAGAAAATCCAGTGCATGTTTATCAGGTGGATGGCGATTATGCCGTTACGCTCACAATTACAACAGCAGAGTGTACTGTAACGAGCAGTGGTACTGCCTTTGCCGATGAAGCTGTTGCTGAGAACCAGGAATCTGCTTCAGGCGGGAGTACAACAAACGGAGCTGCAGTTCAGGTAGAGCCTATGATTGTGTGTGCTCCGGCTACGATTTATTTTTTTAGGCAAGACACTACGCATCAGGTTATAAGCTGGAATTTGGGCGATGGTACCATCTCAACTGAAACGATGCCAATCCATCAGTTTACGGAGCCGGGCATTTTCAATGTAACCTATATCGCCAATACGCCATACGGAGTTGACACCTTTAGTTATCCGCAAACAATACTGGTAGGTGGCGGAACACCTGAATTCAATGTATCGGTTGTTGAAGCATGCAGCAATGCCGAAATCACCGTTAGTGTTTCTAATCCGGGCTTGGTAGATGAACTTACTTGGACATTTGGCGACGGCTTTGAATCGAACGAGTTGAGCTTAACACATATGATAGAGCACGTTAACTCATCCTACCTTGTAACACTTCAATACACCGATACCTTAGGTTGCGTTACCAATGCAATGCAAAGTGCTTTGCCCGGAGAGGCAATTCCGACGATAATTTATCCTTCGACCGTGTGCAATGACACCATTCAGTTCGTTAATAATTTTGCATCGAACCCGGGCTATACATTTTTGTGGAATTTTGGCGACGGCACTACATCGACTGACCCAAGCCCATTTCATTATTATGCTCAGGAGGGTATCTACGAAGTTAGTTTAACATACACTACATCTTTAGGATGCATTAATACGATTTCATTACCAAGCACAGTTACTTTTGCTAATCCTGTCCCTCAATATCAAATTACAGGAGATTTTGAGGGGTGTGCTCCTTTAAATGTGCAATTAAGTCTTTTAACTCCAAATGTATATCACGTTAATTGTTACTTTACCGATGGATGGTCAACCTCGGCTGGGAGTTATATTAACAAATGGTTTAATACACCTGGTATTCATGGGTTCATTGCGGTAGCATACAGTAGTTTAATTCCATCATGTTCTGCTCAAATGGTTTTTGATTCCTTATTTACCGTCTATGGTGCAGATGCGGCCTTTACAATTGATCAAAGCGGAATATGCCTTCCCATTCAGGCCACATTCAATCCAACGAGCACAGATGCAGTAAGCTGGGATTGGGATTTCGGGAACGGAATCACCTCGACGCTCGAAAATCCGACAATTGATTTTGTGACAGAACCGGCCGACTCTTTTTCGCTTACAATCACAACAATTCATGGTTGTGTAGATTCTACAATACAATCAGGGCTCGAATTACTTGACC
>JBKCFX010000215.1:0-17549 GCA_046303595.1 Bacteroidia bacterium | reverse complement strand
AATTCGCTTTCCAGAAAAGGATAAAAGCGCAGGACAGAAAAATACCGTCTCCAGTTAAGAATAAAAGGGATTTCGGAACAGGAGGAAGAAAAATTATTTCGTATGCACTCCCTATAGGCAGCATATTCGGCAAGTGTATCTCTTTTATAATGATTCACTAAACCAATTAAAAATTGAATCTGAGCATTGTATGGATGGTGTGGGCCTATTGTGCTGGTATAATATGATGTTAGCTCAATGGCCTGCTTTAGAAACCGACTTAAATTACCACCGGCTTGTTTAGGATTTTGAACCCAGCATTGGTACGAAGCGACACGGTCGAAATATATCATGGAAAGGCTCTGAATTGCCCTCGTTTTTTCTACATTGTTTTCCAAAAACCAAGTATTCAGCAATTGTTTACAGGTATCGGAATAGGCTATCTTCTTTTCCTCGCCCAAATCCTCCGAAACGCATAAACCATTGCGAAGACACGCCACATGATTGGCATAGATTGTCCACAAAGGCAGGTGGCTTGCTGAAATTCTGTTTTTGCGATACAGGTTCAATGCCTTCGTCGTATGTAATTTCGCAGAATCAGGCTTAATCAGTGCTGCAAAATACTGTGCTTTCAATGTATGAAACATAGCCATCCGCAGTTCGTCTTTTGGAAAATACCGTTGCCAAAATCGACCCAATTCGAGCGTATTCTCATAATTTCGGTCAAACTCGAGCATCTGGTAGTAAACGTCGCCACGGAGTAAATAGGCCTTTTCGATTAACGCCTTGGGGCAATTTTCTGACCGACTAAACAAATTATTCAGCTTGTTTTCAGCTAAATAAAATGCGCCTTGCGCGAAGAAGATACGGGCGAGTAAAAAATTCTTCTCGCACTGCTCAGCACTATTTCGCGGATTGTATGCCTCAACCGTTACAAATGCTTCCTCATATCTGGCTGCATCGATTGCACGGCACGACTGAATGAAAAATGGCGAAAATCCCGCAGATGCCTGTTTCTGGCAAGCACCTACAGAAGCAAAATAGCTTATGATAAGAAATGTGAAAAATAAAATTCTGTTAATTTGCATACGCTGAATATCGAAAAAGCAAAAAAGACAGCCAACTCCCTACCATGCGCAAATCAAAGTATATTATACTTTTTCTGCTTTTAAATGCTTACCTGCACTCGCCGGCTCAAAATTATGCAAGAAACATAAACCGTGAGCGTTCAACCGCAAAAATAGAGCTTACGCAAGGAGATCGCGCACCCTTAAAAAGTGATGAACTTATTTATGTAAAACACTTTCAACCCGATTCGACCTGGGTTCTGGATGGTGAGGTACGTTTTCATACCGATACGACAAGCATTCCTTTTGCAACCTCATCGGGCAAAACAAAATATTTCGAGAAGCGCGCAATCATTCGATTTTCCCGCGGTAAGGAAACATTCGAATTAACAGCCTACCGAAACATTCAATACCGCAATAAGCCTGAATTGGAATTTTCCTTATTCATTCCATTTACAGACCGCAGCAATGGCAATACCACCTATGCAGGTGGTCGATATTTGGATATTTCTGCAAGGGATATTAAAGAAGATAAAATACGTATCGATTTTAACTTGTGCTACAATCCTTACTGCGCCTATAGCGCGGGGTATAACTGTCCGGTACCACCTGCCGAAAATCGTTTGAACATCGAAATCCCTGTCGGAGAACAGGCTTTTTCAAAACCGCATTAATCAATACACATAATTGAAGCAGTGCCATAAAGCAATGAATTCGGATAAGGTGATGTTTCCATCATAATTATACAAAACATCCGATGAATATCCCGAATTGCCTTTGTATACCTTCCCGTTTTTAAAATTTGCGATTACATCGCTGCTATACGTTGAATTTCCTTTGTAGATTTTTGAATCGTTTACATTCCAGATTACGTCACTTGAATAGGATGAATTGGACTTGTAAACCTTGCCATCTTTGATGGTGTAAATTACATCTGTTGAATAACTGCTGTTTCCTTTATAAATCTTACTGTCGAAAATGGTGCAAAGTACATCGGATGAGTACCGCGAATTGCCCTTATACACCTTATCGTTGAGTAAATTAAACATAACATCACTGCTATAACCGGAGTTCCCTTTAAAAACATTCGTCTGTCCCATAAGCGTTAACGTTGATAGATTAATAAAAAAGCAAAGAATTGAAATGCGTTTCATATGCGCTAATATACCACGAAAATGAAATTTAAAACTTTGGTTCATTTCATTTAATATTGCAAATAATCCATGAGCAGATACGCTGATATAGACCAGTTAGACCGGCGCATTTTGGCCATTCTAATGAAGGATGCCGTAGTTCCGTACACAGAAATAGCGAAACAGCTGGATGTTTCGGCAGGAACGATTCACGTGCGCATGAAAAAAATGATGGAAATGGGATTGGTGACCGGTTCGCAGCTAACAATCGACCCAACACTTGCAGGCTACGACATTTGTGCATTCATCGGGATTTTCCTCGAGAAAGGCTCGGTTTATGAAAACGTGAAGGAGCAGATGAAAACCATTCCTGAGATTGTTGAAATGCATTATACGACAGGAGTTTACAGCATTTTTGCCAAGGTACTTTGCCGCGATACTGCTCATCTGCGTTTTGTGCTCAACGAAAAGGTGCAGGCCATTCCGGGCATCCAGCGCACCGAGACCTTCATTACCCTTGAGCAAGGTTTTTCGAGGCAAATCAACATTATTTGATTGCTGTATATTTGCCCCGTGGCAGAAATCGGAACTGATATACTTAAAGCAAGCGAGTGGCTTAAAACATCGGTCATTGGCCTACCAACCGAAACCGTTTACGGATTGGCAGGCAATGCGCTCGATCCGTTGCGCGTTGCCGATATTTTTCGCATCAAGCAACGTCCCTATTTCGATCCCTTAATTGTGCATGTTCCCGATTTGGATGCATTAAATCCGCTCATTAGCGAATTTCCGGATACGCTGAAGGAACTGGCGGCGCACTTTTGGCCCGGTCCGCTTACACTACTGCTTCCCAGAAGCAAAGCAATTCCCGATTTGGTCTGTGCCGGATTGGATCAAGCCGCATTTCGAATTCCGGCGCACCCAATGGCCATGAAGTTATTGTGCGAATGCAAATTTCCGCTCGCCGCCCCAAGTGCAAATCCGTTTGGATACATTAGTCCTACCTCCGCTCGGCATGTTGCTGCACAACTTGGCGATGCAATTCCGTATATACTCGATGGGGGCGCTTGTAGCGTAGGACTTGAAAGTACAATTGTTGGTGTAGAAGGTGCTTCAACGGTTATTTATCGCCTGGGGGGATTAGCCCTTTCTGAAATTGAAATGCGGATTGGAACATGCGAAGTTCGGGTAAATGAAAGTTCTGATCCGCGTGCACCGGGCATGCTGAAAAGCCATTACGCACCCAAAAAGAAAATGCTGGTAGGCAAAATAGATGAATTGATTTCAGCAAACGCCGGTAAATCAGCTGTTTTAATTGTGTTTGGCTCATTTCGCGATGATTATCCCCAAGCACTGCAATTGAATTTGAGCGAGGGTAAAAATCTGAGTGAAGCTGCTGCGAATCTATTTTCACTTTTGCGCCTGGCTGATGAAGCACCACAGGAATTAATCCTTGCCGAGTTTCTCCCTACCGAGGGGCTCGGATTAGCCATCAACGATCGCTTAAGGCGGGCATCCTTAAACTGTTAAGCGGCCACGCTCTATTGTTTTGCCACCGATTTACGTTTCAGTTGGTATACAGATGATAAAACTACAAGCTCATTTTCTTGTGCTTTTAACATGAACATCCATAAATGTATAGCATCTAGCCGTTTTCAACCGCTTACCAACAGAGTTATGAACGCTGCGGTTGATTTCATAAATACCTATAAATAAGCATTCTAACTTGTTAGCTATTCCATGTCTTTGTAACATCCCAAAAAATCAGGTACTTCGCGATGCACTGGATCGGGTTAATTAACTTATATGACATTTTCCGAACATAGTTCTTCACCAGAAGATCAGGTAATCCGCCTGGTGCAACAAACCAACCAGAACGTATTTCTCACAGGGAAGGCCGGAACCGGTAAAACAACTCTTCTCCGGAACATCTGCAACAACACATGGAAGCGCTTCGCCATCGTTGCTCCCACGGGAGTTGCAGCCATCAACGCAGGAGGCTCGACCATCCATTCCTTTTTCAACCTCTTTCCGCTTACGTTTCTGCCTTATGGCGAAATACCTCATTCACGAAGCATACGCTACGAAACAGCCTGGACGCTGAGCCGTAACCTGAAACTCAAAAGCGAACGCATCAAAATCATCCAAAACCTCGATTTGCTAATCATCGACGAGATTAGCATGGTGCGTTGTGATTTGCTTGATGCGCTCGATGTGGTACTGCGCAAGTACCGGCATTCGAATCTTCCTTTTGGAGGCCTGCAATTGTTGTTATGCGGCGATTTGTTTCAGTTGCCTCCCGTAGTGAAAGATACCGAAGCGAAATACCTTGCACAGCACTATCCTTCTTTCTATTTTTTCGAATCAAAAGCACTGAAACAAGCCGGTTATGTGCCGGTCGAACTTAAAACCGTACATCGGCAAACCGATCCCGAATTTCTCGCCATCCTCAATCAGGTGCGCGACGGCCATCTCGATCGGCAATCGGCCGATCGCCTGCATGAACGGTTTAATCTCCTGCTGGCCGAAAATCCTCCCGACGGCTATATTACGTTAACCTCACATGTGGGCCAGGCTGACCGCATCAATCAGGAGCGCCTCGAACGACTCAACGGGAAAAAGAAAACCTTTAAGGCACATATCGATGGGAATTTCCCGAAAAGCTTGTATCCGGCCGATGAAGTTCTCGAGCTGAAAGTTGGTGCTCAGGTGATGTTCATCAAAAACAACCGCGACCTGAATTTCTTTAACGGAAAAATTGGCTGGGTGGATGCCTTCGATGCCGAAACCGGAACAATTCGCGTACGCTGCGAAAATGAAGAGATTATCGATGTACCACAAGAAGTTTGGGGAAATCAGGAATATGGGTTCGACCAGCAGAAAAATGCGTTAACGAAAGACACCGTGGGACGCTTTTTTCAATTCCCGCTAAAACTCGCTTGGGCCATTACGATTCACAAAGGACAAGGATTAACGTTCGACCGCGCAGTTGTAGACGCCGGAAAATCGTTTGCCTCAGGTCAGGTTTATGTTGCACTAAGCCGATGTCGCACCCTCGACGGACTGGTTCTGCGCAGCCGCATTGATTCGGGCGAACAATTAACCGACGACCTGGTATGCCGCTATTACGATACATTTCCTCGCGAACTCGAAACGAATGTGCATGTTTTGAGCGCATTGACTGCTTACCCACAGGAGTTGTTTCGTGATGCTTTTTTGCTGAAGGATGCGTCAAATCTACTGTATCCGCTGCGCGATTTATTGCGCACAGGAGCGCAAACAGCAGGCATCGAAACCGATAAGATCGATGCTGTATATGAGGAGCTTGAACGCTTAATCGGAATCGGTCAGAAATACATGCCGGCAGCCTTAGCATTTGTTAGAATGCCCAACAATGATGGAAAAGAACGATATTTCAATGCGATACGGTATTTTCGGGAACACCTATCGGGATCTGTAATTCAGCCAATCATTCGCCTATTCCTTGATTTGGATGGAAAGGAGAAAAGCAAAGTACTGCGTAAAAAACTTCGTGGCCTTGTGCCCGAGCTATCTGCCTCGTTTCGAAGTTTTGCCGTAGCCGAGGCCTATGTAAAATGCGTCATACATGGCAATTTCGAGCCAATGCGTGAACTGGTTGAAAGCATTGAAACAGAAAGCAAACTGCATGTAATTGGCATGCTGCGCCAAACGAATGTAGATCAACATCCAGCCCCCCCGAAACGTATGGCCAACAAGTACATTCGCGAACGAAAGGAGAAGAAGCCCAAGGGCGCATCGACGCTCGAAACGCTGGCGTTGTTGCGCGAAGGGAACCACCCCGGTGCCATTGCCGAATTGAGAAATCTGGCGACATCAACAATTTGGGGACATTTGCGCTCGGCCATTAAAAACGGAAATATGGAGCCGACAGAAATACTCGACGAAGATGCGATGAAGGAAGCACAGGCCTTTCTGGATGCACATACCGAATGCACACAATTTGGTCAAATTCTAAAAATTGCCGAGACCAAGGATATCGATACAAACCACGTGGGTCTGCTTTGGGCTCTGCGTGAGCGTGAACTTACTGAAGTCGGAAAGCCTTGACGATATCGGCCATAGTGGCATTGTTGTCGTTTAGGGCATGCGGCAATTGCTCGGAAATGGTGCTTAAAAGCGTGTAAATTTCTTCAAATGTATGATTTACAGTAAGCGGGATGCGAAGTCCGGTATTTTTGTAAGGCACGCTCGGAAACACACTTAGGTTTATATAAAACCCTTTGTTCATGATGCGAGTTACCATGTTGTAGCCAACAGCCGGTTTTCCGACACCTATGAAGAATATCGGAGAATTCGATTCTCCAATCAAGGGGAGGTTCAGTTGTTTGCAGGTTTCGACGAAGTAATCGATTCGTTTCTGCAGTTCGGCTTGGTAATAGGAAATCTCGTCGCTAAGATGCAGCTTCGCCGAAGCAACGATAGCACCAAGCATCGGCGGCTGAATTGGTCCCGAAAAAATGAGTGTACCGCCGCAATTGCGCACGCGCTCTTTATCCTGCTGGTTCGGAAATACGAGTACGCCTCCGCAGGCTGCAAAACTCTTTGCCAATCCGGCCACCAAATACAGGCGATCGTGATAGGGCTTTTTTGATAAAACAGCACCCTGTCCGTTTTTTCCGGCCCAACCTGTACCGTGCGCATCATCAACATACAATCGCAATTGGGGATATTTATCGAGTAAGTTGTACAATGCATCAATCGGAAGGTAATCGCCATACATCGAATACACCCCATCGGCCATGTACCAGATTTTCTCGTGGTTTTCGGAAAGTGCAATAATGCGTTCCTCGAGTAAATCATAGCGGTTGTGTCGCACCGATTCCACGTGCACACCGCGATTTTTAACAAGTTGTGCCGCGCTTTGAACGCAGGCATGCACCTGATGATCGAGGATAACAGCATCGCGGTCGCCAACCAGCACCGGAATATTGCTTTGATGCCCGAGTGTTACGGTGGGCGCAAGAATTATCGGCTTCTGAAAGATTTGTTCGAGCAGATTTTCGGCCTCGGTATAGAGCGTAACAGAGGCATAGGCGCGTGAGGAAGAGAACTGTGATCCGTAGCGCACAACGGCATCTACAACGCCCTGCACAATTTGCGGGTGTTTTTCGAGCCCGAGATAACTGCAGGAGCCAAAATTCACAACCTGCTTGCCGTTTACATGCATCACCGCACCCTGCAATTGTTCATCTTGAACCTGTAATTGCGAAATGCCGAGCGAAGATGAAATGCGCGTTACTTCATCGATTGTATCGAGCACTAGTTCATGTTTACTGCGGGCTGATGTATGCGGTTGCGTATTCATTGGCAAGATCTTATCGTCTTAATCAAAGGTCAGTATAGCACGTTGCTTAACGCTATAGATGTTCAAAAAAGATATATACAGAATTATGAACATTCTGAAAGACAAATAAGTTGTAGGTGAGCTTTTTCGTTTAGAGGATATTCAAAACTGAATAACAAGTTGTTAAACTTTTTCCACACGGCATGTTCCGTTTTTTAGCCTTGGTTAAATTTGTAATCGTTCTAAGCAACATACTCAATTATGCCATCCCTCGACGAGAATCCGGATAGATTATACTACACCATTGGAGAGGTGGCTGATATGTTCTCTGTGAATGCCTCGCTTATTCGCTTTTGGGAAAAGGAATTCGATGCGATTCGTCCCACCAAAAACAAAAAAGGAAACCGGCTTTTCACGGCTGCCGATATAAAAACCTTCAAGACTATTCACAATCTGGTAAAAGAGCGTGGCTATACACTCGAAGGCGCACGCCAGCACATGCGCGAAAAACGCAATAAGCCGGAAGGTAATGCGGAGGTAATTGATAAACTCAAAGACATTCGGCAAAAGCTTATAGATCTGAAGGCTAAGATTTAAAATGTAGCCTGCAAACGCAAATTAAGTAAGCGGTTGGTGAGGTAATTCGGAACCCCATACAATCTGTTCGTTACATCTTTAATCCACAAATACGAAACGGTATTGTTTACGCCAAGCAGGTTAAATACCTCCAGCGAAAGCGAAAGAGCTTTTACGTTTTTCAGAAAGCCTGATTTTGTATACGGACGATTTTGAGAGATGAAATGTTTGGTAAACCCAATGTCGACCCTTCGATACGGCGGAATGCGCAAGGTGTCGCGGTAACGGTTTAAATCGGGTGGCCCCATCGGAAGTCGCGAACCGAAAATCAATGTAATCTGCATGCTTAAACTTTCGTTACGGGGAAGGTAATCCTGAAAGAATAAGCTAAAATTGAAGCGCTGGTCGGTTGGGCGTGGAATGAATCCTGGCTCAACGCGCAATGAGTCGGTAATCTCGTCGTTCGAATAGCCTTTAATCACAGCTTCGCCATCGGCATTGAAGTACTTGTAGTAAAAATCATTTCGGATATCTTCCTTGGTCTGCATCAAACTTAAGCTCGCCCAGCTTTGAACCCCTTTCACAAATTCGCCATTTACTTTCATATCCAAGCCGGCCGCATAGCCATCGCTCAGGTTTTCGGCATAATACCGCACACGTACGTTGTCGATTTCGTATGGTACAAGGTTGCGCAATATCTTGTAATACGCCTCCGAATAAAAGCTAAAATCGCGCCCCCAAGACTTGAAGGTAAATTCTGCTCCTGTAATAAAATGCCAACTTTCTTGGGCTTTTAAATTCTTGTTGATTTCGCCGGTAAATCCGCGTAGTTCGCGATAAAAAGGTGGCTGTGCATAATGACCTGCAGCTGCCCGGAATGTTATTTCGCGTTTCCATGAAAGCGGCCGCATCGAAAAAACCGCCCGCGGACTCACCAAGGCCTGATTATTCAATGTCCAGTAATTTGCACGCAAACCACCGGTAAGGGTAAACTGAATGGAATCGCGTTTCCAGCGGTACTCGTTTTGCAAATAGGCATGAAATCGATACGATTCCAATTCGGCTGCCGTCTTCAAATAACTGTCGAGCACGATTGCTTCCTCATCCGAAACCGGATACTCATACGTTTGTCCGGTTGGTAAACTGTACCCAGCCGAATCAATCATTTTCCATTCCTTAAGTTCATCCTGAATCTGTTCGCGCTGTGCCCTGATTCCCCAACTCAGAAACTGGTTATCGCGTGCATAATTTCCTTTGTGTTCGATGTTGGCAACCTGGTAATCGAGCCGGTTCCGAATAAAGGTAAGGAAAGACCCAATGCCTCTGTTGAAGGCTACGTCGCCAAAGTCTTCGCTTCCCAAGTCGCGCTCGAGCTCATCGATGAAATAAAAGCCTTCTACATCCGATCGCTCCGATTCGGTTGAGTTAAATGAAGAGGCAATAAGCTTCAGGTTTGTTTTTTGATTTGGACGGTAATTTATGGTGGCTGCACCCATTCCGGTTGCAAAGCGATTTTGCTCTTTTCCCTCAAAAAACACGCGCAATTGCAATGCCTGGTTAATGGTTCCGAATTCGGTCTTTTGGTCCTGCGGAAAAACGCGGTAATTGTTAACGGCATAATTCCCAAGCAGGTCGATGTCGAGTTTATCGTTCAACGCAAAGGTCAAAAAGCCTTGCACATCGGTAAAGGCCGGTCGGTATTGCCCTTGCACATCGAGGCTGTTAAGTAAGTACTGCGTAGTGCGATACCGCGCGCCTAACATTCCGGCCAACCGATAATCTTTCGTAGCACCTTCGACCTGAACATTTCCTCCCAACACAGAGGCCGATGCTGCGCCACCAAAGGCTTTTGGTCGTTTGTAACGGATGTCGAGCACCGAACTCATCTTATCGCCATACTTTGCTTCGAAGCCACCGGCCGAAAAACGCAGGCTTTCGACCATATCGGGATTTGGGAAGCTTAATCCTTCCTGCTGCCCCGCGCGTACCAGAAATGGACGGTAAATCTCTACATCGTTTACATAAACGAGATTCTCATCGTAATTTCCTCCACGCACCGAATACTGCGAACTCAGCTCGTTGTTGGAATACACTCCGGGAAGGGTTTTGATGGTCATTTCGATGCCTCCCGCCGGACCGGTAATGCTCGTAATGATGCGGCGATCGATTGGCACCATCCCGGTTTCGAGTGCACGCTGATCGGTGATGACTGCTGTACCAAGCTCAATTGTATTTTGCTCGAGTTGAATTTTAATCTTTCGATTTTCTCCTTTTGAGAGTTTAATCGTTAGGGTATCGCTGAGGTAGCCGGATAGCTTTACCACGATGCCAACTGCCGTATCGGAAGGTAGATTCAACTTAAAGTTTCCATCGGCATCAGAACTTGTATTGTTGTTCATCTTGTTGAGACGATACAAAATAACTCCTGATAAAATATTGCCTTGCTGCCCGGTAATTTTCCCAGCTAAAACAGCTTGTGCATTTGAGTTTTCAGCACAAAGTCCCGATAGTAGCAAAGTCAAGAAAAACAGACGGGTAAATCGAGGCATTCTTAACGAGTCGTTTTCTTTTTGAATTCGCCCTTTTTCCAAGCCTGTACAAATTTGGCCCAGGCGATAGGATTGAGCAAGTTGTTCATGGGAATTTGCCCCGCATTGTATAGACGTGTATTGTACTGACTCATCGCATTGCGGTAATTCATGGTGGCATCCATCGGAACGGTAAGGGCCATGTCGACAATGGTTTCTTGAGCCAGATTCTTACGGGCCCGCTCGAGGTCATCATCGGGTACCGGCGCTTTCAAAAAATACTCGTAAATCTGTTCTTTGGTTGGCCAAGGATAGATAACGGTGGTAGGGAGCATGACCGTGTCCTGATTTAAGACTTGAATAATTGAATAACGTGAACCCTCGAGGCTATCGGGTAAAATATAGGTCGACTTCTGAAAGCCTAAAACCGAAAATTCAATGGTATCGCCCTCCTGCGCTACGAATGAGAAGAAACCATAGTAATCGCTCAATGTTCCGCGGTAAGTTCCTTTAACCGTTATGGCCGTAAAAGGTACCGGCTGCAAACTATCACCACTCACTACAACGCCCGAAAACTGAAGCAAATCTCCCGGTTTGCGTTTATTATTTTGGGCCGTTGCCAGGGCAAACCCCACTAACAAAAGCACTAAAACAAGCGTAATATTTTTCATCATTAGAACTGCAAAGTAACGAAGTTTGAAGGCTTATATTGCATAATTTTCGGCATACTTGTGAATTGAAATTTAAAAGTTGTATAGAATGAAAAACAAACCCTTGCTTAAAAAGCTAATCGCTATTGTGGTATTCATTTTCGTTTTATGCTGTTCGATTTGGTTGCTGCGTCGGCCGCTGATGCGCTGGTTTGGAGAGGGCTTAATCAAAGAAGATATTTTGCAACAAAGCGATGCTATTTTTATCCTTTCGGGCAATCCTGAAGCCCGTGCTAAACAAGCGGCAAGTTTATACCGTTCGGGGTATGCCAAACGATTGGTGTGCACCGGCGAATCGATTCCCGAACTGCTCGAGTCGTTCGACCTAAATGTGCGCGAATGTGATTTGACCAAGATAAAATTGCAGGAATTTAGAGTTCCCGAAACGGCAATTGCGCTGCTTCCAATGGGAACATCCACAAGGGAAGAATGTGATGCGATTTTGGCTTACTGCAAGAATAATAGCCTGAAGAAAATTATCGTGCTCAGCGATCGATTTCATACTGCGCGCATGCAGTATGCATTTCGTAAACAATTCGAAACTGCCGGCATTGGGATATGCATTGCAGGCGCGCCCTCAATAACCTACAACGAAAATATGTGGTGGGCAAAAGAGAACGGACTCATCATGGTAAACAATGAGTACATTAAACTGATGTATTACCGGATTACTTATTGATTTCGTGACGCCCTACCGCGTTTACGGTATTTTTTCTCACCCGCACGAATTTCGAGTGGAAGGGAATTTTCGGCCGGAGGCACAGGACATGAATACAATTCGTTGTACGCACAATATGGGTTGTACGCGCGATTGAAGTCGATAACCAACTTTCCATCTTTTACATCACTTGCAAGTAAGTCGATGTACCTACCTCCACCGTAGCTTTCATCACCCGAAGTATAATCGCGAAATGGTACAAAGAGGAAATTCTGGTAGTTTTCGTTTGTCAATGCTTTTGCGCTTTTGTAAACCGTAAGCGTGCAGGATTGCTCATAAATCTTAAACACAGCTTTAGCAAATGCTGTATATTCCATTGTTTTACCTGTTGTGGTTGGAAAAGCAATTACATCTTCAGTCGTCGACATAAGGAGGTCGGCGGTTGTGCGATAATTGGCTCGGGCTTTGAAAAAACGAAGGCGCAAAACACCAATTCTACCAAGTGGAGAGGTTTCGTCTATTCGGAAATTACGTTTATATCCTTTTTTCCAGTTGCGATACTCTTTTTTGAACGACTGCGCTTCAATACTGCTTGTAAGCGCAATAAATGCACAAATAAAAATAAGTGGAATTCGATTTAAGTTTTGCATTGACGATTGCAAAAAAAGTAAAAAAAACGTTTCGAATTTTGCTGAATACGAAACAATCCAATTAAGTTTTCAATTTAATCCAAAATATGTATTTCATCGATGAAACAATTTCACCGATTCCTAGTTACTTTGCAATCCAACAACTATGCTTACCATACTTAGCGCTACAAACAGGCTGA
This sequence comes from Bacteroidia bacterium, assembly GCA_046303595.1. Lineage (GTDB taxonomy): Bacteria > Bacteroidota > Bacteroidia > M30B66 > M30B66 > CAMCXT01. Next base: position 4,743 of record JBKCFX010000215.1, on the reverse strand, counting down.
ATAGTCAGACAGCCAGATTTTCAGAAATTTATACTCAAATTGCAACGAAAGAAGGTATTGCCTATTCTGCTGTTTCGCTAACTGATTTTCCGGATGCTTCTATTGGCGATTTTATTTACCGCAAAGGTGATAACCCATTTCGTTTGTATGCACACAAGATTTTTGATACGCATTCGAAAATATTAATCGTTGTACCTGAGTACAATGCGAGCATACCAGGAATTTTAAAATTGGTAATTGATTGTGCCGACCCTGAAATCTTCAAAAACAAGCGTATTGCCTTAACCGGAATAGCATCAGGACGAGGAGGAAATATCAGAGGATTGAACCACCTAACCGAGATTTTTCATTACCTAAAAGCAGAAGTGTATTCCAATAAACTTCCGATTTCAATGATTCGATCGTTGCTTGATGAAGAAATGAAACTGCGCGATGAAAATACGCTTAAAGCGATGCAGCAACAACTCCATTCATTTGTTTACCATTTTTAGATTGCCATGCTCCTGAGTTCGCTTTCTTTTTATAGTTTATTAAAGGTTTTTACCGGACTTGTTTTTTCAGCGTTATTTCTGCAATCGGGTTTCGATAAAGTAATGGACTTTAAAGGCAATCGTGCTTGGATTACTACATATTTTGAAAAATCGCCATTCAGCAGATTTTCTAGTCTTTTATTTATGCTGCTAACCATAACCGAACTAGCCGCCGGTTTGGCAAGTTTTTTTGGTGTGGTGTATTTCGTGTTTGCTCAAACAGCGTGGCTAATGCAAGCCGGAATTGCACTATCGTCGATGGCGCTGCTTTTCGTTTTTACAGGGCAGCGTATCGCAAAAGATTATACCTCGGCAGCAAATACAATAAGCTATATCGCAGCAGCGATGCTGGCCTGGTATATTGTTTCAAAATAATCGGACGCTTGCGAATTAATTTCCGCCCAAATCATCAAAATCTACATCCGACCAGCCTTGTGCTGATGTAGATTGATTTTCAACTACTGTAGTATGTCCGTTACTTCGAACCTCACTGCGATTTGTTGAATTGATGAACTGAATTGCATCATTCAATCCTTCTGAAAACTTTTCGAAATCTTCTTTGTAAAGGAAAATTTTATGCTTCTCGTAATAAAATGTCCCATCATCGCGAAAGCGCTTCTTGCTCTCCGTAACCGTCAAGTACAAATCATCGCCCTTGGTACTTTTTACATCGAAAAAATAGGTGCGCTTGCCTGCTCTAACCGGTTTTGAATAAATCTCTTCGCGATCGTTCTGCTCGTTAAAATCCATGCATTTAATAGGTTAAATATTTGATGAAGGTGAACAAATCTAAAAGAATTTTTTGTTTAATGAACAATTCGTTTGAAAAATTGTTACCGATCGCCCTTGATGACAACAAGAACCGAAGAATGTAATAATCTGTCAATCAAATTTTTGAAGAAATTTCACTTGAGAAGGTTAATGGATAAATTCCCGATTAAGCCTTACGAAATTACGGCTACAGTTCGTTTGTACAATAAGAATTCACTTATATTGTGCCTTCATTTTCAATCTGCCAAAACCATGAACATTCTCGAAATACGGGCAATGCGCGGCCCCAACTACTGGTCTATTCGCCGACATAAACTCATTGTTATGCGCCTCGATATAGGGCAATACGAGGAGCTTCCGACCAATAGCATCGATGGTTTTGCAGAGCGTCTCGAGGCGATGTTCCCTTCGATGTACAGTCACCGATGCTCTGAAGCTCATGCCGGAGGATTTTTCAAGCGCGTTCGCGAAGGCACTTGGATGGGTCATGTAATTGAGCATATTGCGCTCGAAATTCAAACATTGGCCGGAATGGATGTAGGGTTTGGAAGAACCCGCGGAACCGGTCAACCCAGAGAGTACCACGTAGTATTTGCCTACATGGAAGAAAAGGCCGGGATTTATGCCGCTAAAGCTGCTGTTCGCATTGCCGAAGCCATTGCCATGAATCAAGAATATGAACTTGAGAACGACATTCAAACCATGCGCGAAATTCGCGAAGATGAACGCCTGGGACCTTCAACCGGTTCGATTGTCGATGAAGCGAAGAACCGAAACATTCCATGGATTCGGCTTAACCGCCACTCGCTCGTGCAATTGGGTTATGGCGTAAATCAACGCCGCATACAAGCTACAGTTGCTTCAACTACATCGAATATCGCGGTCGAAATTGCCTGCGATAAGGAAGAAACCAAAAACATACTCGACGCTGCAGGAATTCCGGTACCGAAAGGCTTTATCGTTTACGACGAAGAAGATCTGGATGATGCAGTTCGGCGGATTGGTTATCCAATTGTTTTAAAGCCCGTTAACGGCAACCACGGACGTGGCGCAACAATCAATGTTACAAACTGGGAAGACGCGCTAGAGGCTCTGCAGGCGGCCAAACGCGTTTCGCGTGCGGTGATTTGTGAGAAATTTATTACCGGATACGATTTTCGCTTACTCTTTATCAATTACAAACTCGTTGCGGCCGCAAAACGCACTCCCGCTGCGGTAACAGGCGATGGAAAGCAAACCATCCAGGAACTTATAGATCAGGTAAATTCAGATCCGCGCCGTGGTTACGGGCACGAGAAAGTGCTCACGGCGATTAAGGTCGACGAAATGACCATGAACATTCTGCGCGATAAAGGCCTGGAGCTCGAGAGTATTTTACCTGCCGGACAAGAGCTTTTCCTCAAGTCGACGGCAAACCTGAGTACAGGCGGAACGGCCACCGACGTCACCGACTTGGTGCATCCCAACAATGTATTCATGGCCGAACGCATTGCACGTGTGGTGGGATTGGATATTTGTGGTATCGATATCATGGCGCCCGATCTCAGCACTTCGATTCGCGAAAACGGCGGAGCGATTCTGGAAGTAAATGCAGCACCAGGCTTCAGAATGCACATTGCACCAACCGATGGATTGCCGCGCAATGTTGCAGAACCCGTTATCGATATGCTGTTTCCACCAGGTACATCGGCCCGCATTCCGATTATTGCTGTTACCGGTACAAATGGTAAAACAACTACAACCCGTCTGATGGCGCACATGGTAAAAACAATGGGATTCAAAGTAGGGTTTACGACTACAGATGGTATATACATTCAGAACCGCATGATGCAGGCGGGCGATTGTACCGGTCCGCAAAGCGCGGAATTTGTGCTAAAAGACCCAACCGTGAATTTTGCTGTACTTGAAACGGCACGCGGTGGAATTTTACGTGCCGGTTTAGGCTTTACCCGCTGCGATATTGCGATTGTAACAAACATTGCAGCCGATCATCTTGGTTTAAAAGGCATCAACACCGTCGACGAAATGGCACGCGTAAAAGCGGTTGTGCCCGAGAGTGTAAACGAAAACGGAACAGCGATTCTGAATGCCGACGACGATCTTGTGTACGAAATGCGCAAAGCCTTGAATTGCAATGTTGCGCTCTTTAGTCTCGACGAGAAGAATCCCCGCATCATCAGTCACTGCAATGCAGGGGGATTGGCTACCATCGTTGAGAATGGCTACGTAACAATTTGCAAAGGCACATGGAAAATTCGCGTCGATAAGGTGGTGAACATTCCGCTTACGTTCTCGGGTCGCGCCGTATTCAACATTCAGAACATATTACCGGTGGTGATGGCCGGATTTATTCGCGGATTCAAGATCGAAGACATGCGTTTGGCGCTGGAAACCTTTATACCGTCGCCAACGCAAACACCGGGCAGAATGAACATGTTCCAGTTCCGCAATTTCCAAGTGATGGTCGATTATGCTCATAACACAGCAGGATTTCAAGCCATCGCGAAATTCCTCGAGAAGGTCGATGCAAAGCCCAAAATTGGAATTATTGCAGGCGTAGGCGACCGCCGCGATGAAGATATCATCAATCTTGGACGTGTTGCGGCTGCCATGTTCGATGAAATCATTATTCGTCAAGACAAAAACCTGCGCGGTCGTTCGGAGCAGGAAATCATCGATTTTATGTGTGATGGAATTCGTTCGGTTGATCCCAACAAAGCATTCCGCGTTATCCCAACCGAAGCCGAAGCGATTGATTATGCCATTAAGAATGTAGTAAAAGGCTCATTTATCGTGGTGTGCAGCGATGTTGTGCCCGATGCACTCGAACAGATAATGCGTTACAAAGAAGAAGAAGATAAGTTTCAGCTCGATCCGGCCGATATCCCAAACAAATAGGAATAAACTTAGCGAATAACTGAAAATCGTTTCGTGCCTGAATATTTTCCTGTTTCAGAAGTAATGCGAATAAAGTAAACGCCTGCTTCTAATCCTTCGCCTGCTATCTGAATTGCTTCAGCAGTGTTGATTACGGCATGGTTTCTCATCCTTCCCAATGCATCATAGAGCTGAATCTCGGATGATTTTTCTATTCCGCTCAGCATAAAATTACCCGAGTTAGGATTGGGATAGATTTCTATTTTGCTGTCATCAACACTTTCGGTTTTAAGTTGAAAATCGTAACTGCCCAGGCACGTAAACGGATCGAGCTTCATAAAGAATATCGAAAATAATCCGGGTGTGAAATCGGAGCTGGTTCCGCAGAAAAGAAAAGAATTATCTGTAGTTCCAACATCGCCCACTGCACTTTCAAAAATGCCGGGACCAATGGCGCTGCATTCAAATAGAAAATCAGCTCCATATTTCATTAAAAGCGCTTGATCTGATCCAATTTGATCGTAAATCGTTCCAATAATCAAACTACTATCGCCCGGCCAATAAC
>JBKCFX010000214.1:0-1781 GCA_046303595.1 Bacteroidia bacterium | reverse complement strand
GTGAAGCGTCCCGAAATGGAAAAACGCATTCTAGAGGCCAATCTACTTCCGAAGAAAGAAGATTGGGTAGCTAAAAAATAGAACCATGGCAAACAGAAACAACGAAGGCGTTCTGCAGAATATCGACTGGATTCTGGTGTTTATGTACCTGCTGATGGTAATTATGGGTTGGTTCAATATTTACGCAGCCGTTTACAACGAAGAATACAAAAGCATTTTCGATACCACGCAGAGTTACGGGATGCAATTGGTGTGGATTATCAGCTCACTGTTTATTGCATTCGTTATTTTGGTTATTGATGGTGAAGCCTTTCCGCGATTGGCATGGGCCATTTACGGAGCATTCATTCTACTTCTCATTGCGGTTATTTTCGTCGGTGCCGAGGTTAAGGGCTCTAAATCGTGGATTGGCGTGGGTTCCTTTCGCGTGCAGCCAGCCGAATTTGCAAAATTTGCCACCAATCTGGCCATAGCGAAATACCTCAGCAACATCAACATTAAAATCGATAATCTCAATACGAAATTGATAGCAGCAGCCTTGTTTGCAGTGCCGGCGTTGATCATTATTCTCCAAAACGAAACCGGATCTGCACTTGTTTATGGCTCATTTATCCTGGTACTCTTCCGCGAAGGATTGTCGGGCAATTTCCTCATTCTCGGTTTGATGATGGTCGTACTTTTTGTTCTTGCCCTGCTGGTCGACGAAACAATTCTCAGCATTATACTCGCTGTTGTAGCTGCAGGTTCGCTCTTTTTTATCAGGAGAAAAACACGAAATATTTTAGCCGTAGCCGGAATTCTCGTTGCGGCACTTTCTTTTGTGTATTCAGTCGATTATGCCTTTGTGAACATTTTAGAGCCCCATCAAAAGAAACGAATCAACGTTTTATTGGGCAAAGAAGTTGACCCGAAAGGAGCCGGCTATAATGTGAACCAATCGATGATCGCCATCGGATCGGGTGGCGTTTTAGGCAAAGGATTCCTAAAAGGAACGCAAACCAAATTCAACTATGTTCCCGAGCAGAGTACCGATTTCATTTTTTGCACGGTAGGCGAGGAGTGGGGCTTCGTTGGAAGTGTAGTTGTTATTGGCTTGTTCGTGATTTTACTTTTGCGCATTATCTACCTCGCCGAACGACAACGCTCTGCATTTTCACGTATTTACGGGTATGGCTTGGCGAGTATCATCTTCATCCATCTTGCCATTAACATTGGTATGACCATCGGGCTTGCTCCGGTTGTTGGAATTCCCTTACCCTTCTTCAGTTATGGAGGATCGTCACTTTGGTCGTTCACGATCCTTACATTTATTTTCGTTCGGCTCGATGCCTATCGTTTTCAGATACTGCGGTAATCAAGCAACTGGATTTCTCAATCCAAGACAAAAAACATTTCTGAAAAACGCTCACTCTTGAGTAATTAAATCCCTATTCGAACTTACTGAGATCGATTTTATTTTGCGCTGTTTCAAGAAAACACGTTCGCACTTCAACGTTCAAATACAAATAATTAATTAATACATGCGCAGAATTTGGCACTGCTTGAGTATTTTTATAAAAAATAAAATAGACGCGTACACTATGCCAAGCCCCTATATCATCACCGGATTTCGTTCTGCCGTTGGAAAGGCTCCACGCGGAATGTTTCGCTTTATTCGCCCCGACGATCTCGCAGCACAGGTAATTCAGCACCTTATGCGAGCAGTGCCGCAGCTCGACAAAGACCGCATTGACGACGTTATTGTTGGAAATGCCACACCAGAAGCCGAACAGGGCTTAAAT
>JBKCFX010000213.1:0-19471 GCA_046303595.1 Bacteroidia bacterium | reverse complement strand
TACGGCTACACACTATATTCTGAGCAACAAGCCGGTTTAACATATGCGCGTGCTTTTGGCGATCACCTGCGCATTGGTATGCAGCTCTCGTATATGGGCTTTCGGTTTTCGGAATATTACGGACAAAAATCGCTTGTTACGGTTACCGTTGGTGCAACGTATGCATTCGGGAAAAATCTGGTTTTGGGTGCACAGGTTTTCAATCCAAACGCATTTTTACCAAACGGAAGAGCTACCGCACCGGCACGCAATCCCGTCTCGGGTAAACCAAACCGGTTTTCGTAGTAAACACCTGCCGAGATGCGCTGCAGCGATGCAATTCCGGCCGGATTGTGAAACACCGACCAAACATCGCCCAATGTAACCGATGCATGCGCTAATCCTGCCGAGCGCGCTCCAACAGTCAAAAACTCACCGCCGGCTTTCGCAACACCTTGACAAAAAAGCAAGAACGTTGCAAGTGAAATACAAAATTGTAAAATTCGCATAGGGCAACAAGTTACCAAAATGATTCATTTTAGCCCCCGCATTAAAAATTAAATTTCTGACTTCCGCTGCCAGCTAAAATTCAACTGCTCGGGTTCACTCAAGGTGTTCATGACTTTTTGTTCAAGTTCCAAACGATACGCATCCATTCGTTCTGCAAGACGCGCATCAGTCGAACCGAGAATGCGCAAGGCAAGCAATCCGGCATTCGCTGCCCCATTCAGCGCAACGGTTGCAACGGGAATTCCAGAAGGCATCTGCAAAATCGAGAGTACAGAATCCCAACCGTCGATGGAATTGGAACTTTTTATCGGCACGCCAATTACGGGCAAGGAAGTAAGTGAGGCCACCATGCCCGGAAGATGCGCTGCACCGCCCGCACCTGCTATAATAACTTCGATTCCACGCTCTCGTGCCGATTGAGCATATTCGACCATGCGCTGGGGAGTACGGTGAGCCGAAACGATGGTTATTTCGAAGGGAACTTCGAAGCGTTCGCATTGCTCGGCAGCAGCCTGCATGATGGGTAAATCGCTGCTACTTCCCATGATAATTCCAATACGTGCCTTCGTCATTTTATTTAGATTTTACCGTTAACAATGATTGTACTTTACGCGCAATTTCGCGTGCATCCTCTACAGTGTCTGCCGTTATCGTTACGTGTCCCATTTTGCGCATGGGTTTGGTGTTCTTTTTACCATACAAATGAACGTGAACACCGGGCAAAGCCACAGCCTCGGCCAGTCCATCGTACCAAACCGGACCCGAAAACCCTGGTGCTCCCAACAAATTGAGCATCACTGCCGGCTTCACAACATCGGTGCAGCCCGCCGGCAATCCGGCAATAGAGCGAAAATGCTGATCGAACTGGCTGGTTGCATTGCCTTCGATGGTATGATGACCGGAATTGTGTGGACGCGGGGCAATTTCATTAATAAGCACATTGCCCTTGCTATCGAGGAAAAATTCGATGGCGAGCAATCCAATAAAATCGAGCGTTTGCACCAGTTTCGTAGCTATGGTATTGGCTTGTTGAAGCACTTCATCCGACAAAACAGAAGGTGACGAGAGAAATTCAACCAAATTGGCTTCGGGATGAAATTCCATATCAACCGCCGGAAAAAGAGCGATTGAACCATCCTGATGGCGTGAAACCAAGACGGCAAATTCGGTGCTCACCTCAATCATTTTTTCAACCACCATGGGCGCATCGAAAGCCAAATGGCAATGCGAACGATCGGCAATTCGTGTAACACCTTTTCCATCGTAACCCGATGTGCGCAACTTCACGAAACACGGAAACCATTCGTCGCCAAGTGCAGAAAGTTCAACGTTGTTGGCAACAAGTTTATAGTCGGAGGTAGGTAAAGAATTCTGCTGATAAAACTCCTTTTGCAGCCCTTTGTCTTGAATTATTCGCAGGATTTGCGGCTGAGGAAAAACACGTACACCTTCAGCCTGTAATTTCTCGAGTGCATCTGTGTTTACGTGCTCGATTTCAACAGTTACAACATCTACCCGCCGACCAAAATCCAAGACCGTTTCAAAATCGTTAAACGATCCGCAGGTAAATTCTGTTGCGAGCTTTGCACAGGGCGCTTCGGGATCAGGATCCAAAACAAAAACCTCAGCGTCGTACGACAACGCATTCTGTAAAAACATGCGCCCAAGCTGACCGCCGCCTAAAATTCCGATGCGGGGAATAGAATCGTTTCGGATCATGGGTCAAATATACCATCAAGCGATTAGAATTTCTATTTTTACCGCATGAAAGATGGGCAGGAAGTTGCAATTGGCTCGTATCGTTTTGAGGTTTTCCTTGATGCGCAAGCGATTGAAGGGCGCATTACTGAGCTCGCGGCCAACATCAATGCGGATTATGCCGGGAAGAAACTGCTTTTCATTAGCATCCTCAATGGCTCGTTTATGTTTACGGCCGATTTACTGAAGAAAATTAGTGTACCCTGCGAAATGAGTTTTGTGAAAGTGGCTTCGTATTCGGGCACCGCCAGTAGTGGTTCGGTGAAAGAACTCATCGGCCTCGACCGCGAAATTAGCGGGTACGATGTGGTTATTGTTGAAGATATAGTAGACACGGGACGAACCATGGAGGCCATTACGCAAAGTTTGCGCGGGAAAGGAGCTGCCTCGCTATCGATTTGCACCTTGCTCGATAAACCCGAACGCCGTGAGGTGGAAATAAAAGTAGACTACATTGGATTTTCGATTCCCGACCGATTTGTGGTTGGCTACGGATTGGATCTGGATGGATTTGGAAGAAACTTACCCGATATTTATCAATTGAAAAACACCGAACATGCTTAATCTCGTTTTATTTGGACCTCCCGGAGCCGGAAAAGGCACACAATCGGCTATGCTGGTTGAGAAATATTCATTAAACCATTTGTCGACCGGCGATTTGCTTCGGGGCGAAATAGCGGCCGGAACCGCACTGGGCATGGAAGCCAAGAAATTAATGGATCAGGGAGCTCTCGTGCCAGACGAAATCGTGATTGGGATGATTCGCTCGAAACTCGATCAAAATCCGGGAGCGTCTGGATTTATCTTCGATGGGTTTCCGCGCACAGTAAAACAGGCAGAAGCATTGGATACGCTTTTAAAAGAAAAAGGAACAGGAATAACGTGCATGCTGGCACTTGAGGTAAGTGAAGATGAATTGGTGAAGCGTTTATTGAATCGTGGAAAAGATTCGGGGCGCAGCGATGACCAGGACGAAGCAATTATTGCCAATCGCATCAGAGAATACAACATGAAGACCGCGCCATTGGCGAATTATTATTCCGCGCAGAACAAGTTTAAAGGCATTAACGGAATCGGAGAAATAGATGAGATATTCGTTGCTTTGTGCAAGGCGATAGGTTAGTTTGAATTTGTGATTGGAACGCTTTTGCGCTTTACAATTTCTGACATACTCTTGCATATTCGGCGAAAATTCCAGCTCCGGACTTCACATTATTCGGTAAGTCAATCGTCGCACTTCAGACAGGAAATGAAAAATCGAAATGGTATGATGCTGTGTGAGCCACGCAATCAATCGAAATCCCAATAAGAAATTTTTAATTCATGCCAAGGTTGCATAGGAAGTATACGAAAGCGCCAGGGATTGAAGGGTAAAGCCCGCAGCATGGCGTAGTAAAACGAAGCCAGGGGAGGACTTGAACCGGAAAGCCCGGCTGGCGCCCAAATAACTATACTATTATTGCTAATGCACGGTTTGGCGTTCATTGCAATGGGGTCCGCCACTCCTCCTCCCCGAGGTCAAGTTACGTCACAAGTGAGGCATTAGTCGTATATAAACGTTTAAAAACGGTTATTCTTTCAAACACAGCTTTTCATTCTCCTAAGGTTCAAAAGGGAACAGCTAATGATGATTTAACTAAAAATAAAAACTTCTCGATTGACCATTGGATAAAAAAAATCGGCCGATACATAGCTGTACCGGCCGACTCAGATTGTGTATTATACAGAATTAGTTCTTCACAACGCGGAAATTAACAGCACCTTTTTCAGAAGAAACGGTGAAGGTGTAAACACCATCGGCAAGATTTTCAAGGCTATAAACCTTAGCGTATTTACCGGTATAGTTATTTACATTTTCAGATTCAATCAATCGACCAACTGCATCAGTAATACGAACCTCAAACGATTGAGCAAGGAGCGAGTTGAACGAAAGGTTAACATTTCCTTCGGTTGGGTTCGGATACAATTGAATCATATCTACACCCTCAATGCTACCTATACCTACAGACAATTCAATATCGACTGTGAATGTATCGCTGCCGCATGAAGCACTTGAAGCAACCAATGTGATCGTGTATGAGCCATTGGTGGTGTACGTGTGACTTGGGTTAATTGCTGTACTGGTTTGACCGTCACCGAAATTCCAACTGTAAGATGATGCATTTACAGAGCCATTGCTGAATGAAACGTTAGCACCATTTGCACTGTAGCTGAATGAAGCCGCTGGTGCAGGGTTTACAGTAATAGTCTGCGTGGCGGTGGCAAAGCATGTACCTGTATTGTAGGTTGCAGTAATAGTATGTGAACCAACACCAGCTACCTGAGGACTAAATGTCTGCCCGAACACACCGTTACCAGAGAACGTAGCGCCTGAAGGATTGCTTGTTAATACAAACGGATCATCGTTCGAACAAACAGTTGAAGGCAGGTTAATGCTAAGTGTGATGTTATCGGTAACGGTAACAATAACCTGATCGAAACCAACACAAGTTCCATTATCGAACTGGTAAACGATGGTATGTGTTCCAATTCCTGCGGCAGCTGGGCTGAATGTGCTACCCGTTACACCAGGACCATTAAATGTGCCGAGAGCAGGAGTACCAATTAGCTGAACAGGGGCAGAACTTAAGCAATATGTTGTTGCCAAACCTGAAAGTGCTACAATAGGAGATGGATTTACAACGATGATCTCAGTTGCAGTTCCCGGGCAGGTCTCACCCGGTAGGCTTACGCTATATGTAACTGAATTTTCTCCAATTGAAGCAAGCGACGGGTCGAACGTAGAACCGAATACACCTGAACCTGTAAATGTACCACCGGTTGGAGTTGCATCCATTGAAACCGGATCGTTGCCAGAACAAGTATTATCGATTAGAGAGAAGTTGACAGAAGGAGCAGTATTTACAACTACCGACTGAACGTTTTCTGAAACGCAAGTTCCCGATGAAACAACCGAGTAGGTAATTTCATAATTACCAGGCTCAACCGCAGATGGATCAAACGAAGAACCAACGATTCCAAGGCCTCCTGTACTATTAATGCTAAATGAACCTCCGGCAGGAATACCATTCAATTGAGCAACATCATCAGAAGGGCAGTAAGAAGCAGCCAATCCAGTGAATTCGACAACCGGTGCATCAATTACCTCAATGGATATAGTGTCTTCAGAAGGACAGCCGTTTCCACTGGCCACATAGGTAATAACAAAGGTACCTACACCGGCTGTTGAAGGATCGAATATTCCGAGTTCCCCGTCAACGATTCCGGTTCCAGACCATGTTCCTCCGGCAGGAATACCGAACAAACTAACAGGCTCTGACGTGCCGCAAACAGGAGAAACAGGAGCAATCAGTGCAGAGCCTCCAGTTAACTCGAGTGTATAAGAATTGTAAATTGACGAGCAATCGAATGGCGTTTGATCAGGATTTGGCTGTACAACAACCGCGTATGTTCCAGGTGCCAACGTTGTGGTAAAGGTTTGTAAGTTGTTTGGAAGGAACTGAGTTGAACCAATAACCGGAATTACAGTAGGTGAACAATTCTCGATATTAATGACGAACACATCACCCAAGAATTCAGAAAGAACCTTGAAGGTATAATCTGCAGTATTGTCAACCGTGAATGAATACCAATCCAAATCCAGTACAGTTGGACTGGTTACAGATGTAGTTCCGCAAATTGTTTCACCGCATGAAATTGGTTGATACGCCTGTGGAGTTACAAGACATCCACCATTTTCATTCGCACCGCACACTTCAGTTTCGGCTGTAAAATCTGCCTCACACACGATACAATCTGTACCGAAAAGTATATCGCCTGAGTAGGTAGTATCTGTTTCATCCGGACACAGAGAAGCAACCTGCAATACATAATTTGTACACGGTTCAAGATCTGTTAGGAACGTGAAGGTAGCAGGAGCATCAACTACAATCGGGTTCGCCCAGGTAGCTTCTGTTGTTGCCGAACCTTGTGGACGGTAACGAACCAAGTACTGACTTTCTGTTCCAACAGTTTCCCAAATTGCCGCTGCATTTGTAGTTGTAATATCCGAAATAAGCACAAAATTAGGGAACGGACATGCAAGTGGTTGGTTTACAACAACAGTGTAGTCTTCAACTTCGCCAAATGTTGTCGTTCCGCAAGGATCTACAATACCAGTAAATGTAATTCTTACACGCATGCGGGTTGGGCCCGGAACAGCATCAGCCGGAGGAATGATTCCAGCACTATACGGACCAGTACCCGGAGTTCCGGTTACAGTAATGGTTTCGTTAGCATCACCAAAGTCACCATCCTGATTCCAGTCAATCCATACACCGCACTGATCTTGAGGCCAATCAAGTGTTCCATTTGTAACTGTTAAGGTTGAAGCCGTTCCAATATACAGATCGGCGCTTTGTGAAGTGTAATCAGAATAGCCCGCTACCAATCCACAACCAGTTTCATTGTTGATACTACCAAGCGAAACGTTAGAAATAAATTCATCACAATTTGTTGCACCTGCATCACAGTAATTCAAACAAGTACCGGTGGTGAAACTAATGGTGTCGCAACCTACCGCATCTCCGATTGCATTGGTTGGAACAATTACAATCGAATAGTTGGTGTTGGCAATCAATAGACCCGGATCGAAAGTTGTAGTAGGTTGATTATCTGAGAACAATAGGAATGGACTTCCTTCCTGACTTAAATAAACATCATAACCGGTTGCCGGGGCACCAGAGCCCATTTGCCAGCTAAACACAGCCTCGTTGGTACATACCTCGGTTGCACCATCGGCAGGGCCTGATGTAATCGTTGCACATGATGGTGGTTCATTGGTATTAACACAAGCTACTGTAGCTTCCCAACCCGGACGAACTACTGAACCATCAGATAAGAACACAATAGTTAATGCGCCTGAAGGATGTGTTGATGTAAACGGACCTGGAATGGTAGTACCCCACCATGCTCCAGGCTGAGTCATTGGACCAAAACCAACACCATTAGCGGAAGCAATTAAAGGCGAATTAACATCAGGACCATTATACACATAAATACCATCCCAATTGGCTTCAGTGTTGAACGCATTGAATACAAGTTGTATCGATGCATTGGGTTGATCAGGCTGTAGGGTCAATGTGAAGTTTTGATTGTTAGTATAGTTTGCCGCAGGACCTTGAGCATCGAAGAAGTTAGCAGAACATGTTGTTATAGTTGCAGTTTGCATTAAGATATCAATAGTACCGCCCGTAGTAAATGTATTACAAGGACAACCTTCGGCTTCCCCAACACTATTTGAAGGAACAACCATCCAAGCATAACTTGTATTTAAGGCTAGCTGGCCCGGATTAAAGCTTGTTCCAACTTGATTATCCGAAACCAACGTCATGTTATTGCAATCTGTTCCAAAGAATACATCATAACCGGTAGCAAGACCCGTACCCGGACTCCAAGATAATACAGGATTAGCTGCATTAACATCAACTGCTGCATTAATAGGTGCCAAATTCGTAGCACAACCCGGTGCTTCGGAAGTATTTATACATGAAATGGTGGCATCCCAACCTGGATTAGTAATTGAACCATCAGAAGTGAATACTACGGTAAGAGCACCAGATGGATGTGTAGAGATAAAAGGACCAGGAATAGAGGCTCCCCAATATGCACCAGGTTGAGCTAAAGCAGCTGGGAAACCAGGACCATTAGCAGAAGGAATTAACGGAGAATTCACATCAGGGCCGTTATACACATAAATACCATCCCAGCTAGTTTCCGTATTAAACGAATTAAAGGTTAATTGAATATTCGAATTCGGCTGACTAGGTAGGAATGTAATGGTAGAATTTTCGTTAATAGAATAGTTGGCCAATGGCCCCGCTGAATCGAAGAAGTTAGCAGCACAAGTAGTGAACGATCCGTTTTGCATTAAGATATCAACACTTCCACCTGTAGTGAATGTATTGCACGGACATCCTTCTGCCGAACCTATACTATTTGAAGGAACCACCATCCAAGCATACGATGTATTTAATTCCAATACGCCAGGATTAAACGTTGTACCAGCTTGATTCTCGGAAACAAGTGTCATATTATTACAATCAGCTCCAAAGAAAACATCATAACCTGTGGCAACACCAGTGCCCGGACTCCAAGAGAGAACTGCATCAGCTGCATTAACATCCACCGAAGCATCAGCAGGTGCAAGATTGGTTGCACATCCCGGTGGCTCTGCAGTAGTAACACAACCAATTGAAGCAGTCCATCCACTTAATGGAATTGAAAAATCAGACTCAAAAGCAAAGGTTAAACAACCATCGGTTGCCGTTGAAGTAAACGGACCTGGATTAGCAGTACCTGAGAATTGGTTCGTACCGTTTGATGGATTGATATACGATGTACCGGTAGTACCTGTTCCGTTGTAAATAACTAAATAGTCGTATGGTGCTGTTGGTGTAAATGTATTATCCTCGACATCAAATGCAGAGAAGGTAACCTCAACAGCAGAATTTGGCTGATCCGGACAAATAGTTAGTTCGCTGATTTCATTGTTGGCGTAATCGCCTTCTGGTCCACCTGTATCATAATAGTTACCCGAACATGCATTAATTACAGCATTACTTTGAAGAATGTCAATTATACCACTTGTTGTAAATGTATTGCATGGACAACCCTCAGCAGGACCATTAGCATTGGTAGGAACTACCATCCATGCATAAGAAGTATTTAATTCGAGACCAGAAGGAATGAATGTAGTTTGTGTCTGACCTTCAGAAACAAGTGCCATGCTATTGCAATCAGAACCAAAATACACATCGTAACCCGTTACTAAACCTGACCCTTGCGACCATGATAAAGTTGTATTGGTAGCACTTTGATCAGTAGATGCATTAGCCGGACTCAAATTTTCGGCACAGCCCGGAATGGCAGTTACATCAACGCAGGTGATTGTCGCATCCCAGCCGCTTTCAACGATTAAATCATCTGAAAGGAATACAAAGGTTAATGCACCTGTTGGATGCGTAGAGGTGAATGGACCAGGTATTGATGTTCCCCAATAAGCACCCGGTTGATCCAAAGTAATTGGGAAGCCCGGACCATTAGAAGAAGCAATCAACGGTGAATTTACATCAGGTCCATCGTAAACATACATACCATCCCAATCTTCTTCTATATTAAATGAATTGAAAATTACCTGTACAGCAGAGTTCGCATCGCCAGGGTTGATGGTCAATGTAAAGTTTTCATCTAATTGATAATCTCCACTAGCTCCACCCGAATCATAAAACACTCCATTACAAGTGGTAACCGAACCGTTTTGCATAATAACGGTATCTACAGGCTCGGTTGGTGGCACCAATACTGCATCTATCACATGAACAACACCGTTATCCGTTAAAATATCGGCTACGATTACTTGTGCATCGTTAATGAATACGTTACCACCGGTAATGCTTACTGTTACCGACTCGCCATTCAACGTTACGATTTGCTGACCGTCTGAAAGATCGGTGCTCAATGCCTGTGATCCTACTACGTGGTACAACAATACCTGAGCAAGTGCTCCGGTTGGGTCGGCTGTTAACGCCGCTACCACTGCTGGATCCAATGCTGCGAAGGCTGCATCGGTTGGTGCGAATAAAGTCAATGAAGCGTCGATGTTATCCAAAGCACCGTCTAATTCGGCCAATAACACCAACGATTCTAATGTATTGTGAACCTCGCTGTTTACGACGATATCCCATACTGTGGTGTCTGGCTCCGGTGTTGGTGGAACCAATACTGCATCGATTACGTGAACAACACCGTTATCCGTTAAAATATCGGCTACGATTACTTGTGCATCGTTAATGAATACGTTACCACCGGTAATGCTTACTGTTACCGATTCGCCATTCAACGTTACTATTTGCTGACCGTCTGAAAGATCAGTGCTCAATGCCTGTGAACCTACTACGTGGTACAACAATACTTGGGCAAGCGCTCCGGTAGGGTCTGCTGTTAATGCTGCTACAACTGCTGGATCCAATGCTGCGAAAGCTGCATCGGTTGGTGCAAATAAAGTTAATGAAGCGTCAATGTTATCTAATGCACCGTCTAATTCGGCCAATAACACCAACGATTCTAATGTATTGTGAACCTCACTGTTTACTACAATATCCCAAACTGTAGTGTCGGGCTCCGGTGTTGGCGGTACCAATACTGCATCGATTACGTGAACAACACCGTTATCCGTTAAAATATCGGCTACGATTACTTGTGCATCGTTAATGAATACGTTACCATCGGTAATGCTTACTGTTACCGACTCGCCATTCAACGTTACGATTTGCTGACCGTCTGAAAGATCGGTGCTCAATGCCTGTGAGCCTACTACGTGGTACAACAATACCTGAGCAAGTGCTCCGGTTGGGTCGGCTGTTAACGCCGCTACCACTGCAGGATCCAATGCTGCGAAGGCTGCATCGGTTGGTGCGAATAATGTTAAGGTTGCAGTGGAATCATCCAAGGCTCCATCGAGTTCCGCTGATAATACCAATGATTCCAACGTATTGTGAACCTCGCTGTTTACAACAACATCCCAGATCGTGAAGGCCGGCTCCGGTGTTGGTGGAACCAATACTGCATCGATTACGTGAACCACACCGTTATCAGCCAAAATATCGGCTACGATTACTTGTGCATCGTTAATGAATACGTTACCACCGGTAATGCTTACTGTTACCGATTCGCCATTCAACGTTACGATTTGCTGACCGTCTGAAAGATCGGTGCTCAATGCCTGTGAGCCTACTACGTGGTATAGTAGAATTTGGGTTAGGGCACCATTTGGATCGGCAACCAAAGCATCAACAACCGATTGAGGTAAGTTGGTAAAAGCTGCATCGGTTGGAGCAAACAAGGTTAGTGGGCCCGGACCCGCCAAGGCGCCATCTAATCCGGCGAGGGTTACAAGAGTTTCAAGCGTATTGTGCACCTGACTGCTTACTACAACATCCCAGATGGTTGAATCTTGCTCGATTTGAGTCGAGAAAGAAAGAACCGGACATCCTTCAGCGCTACCATTTGCATTTACCGGTACTATTTGATAGAAATATGTAGTATTAAATGCGAGATCTGGAGCAAATGAGTTCGTAGAAACTCCTGAAGCAACTAATTCAGGAGTTGATGATGTACCAAAATAAACATCATACCCAGTAGTATTTGTAGAACCCGCTACCCATGTAAGTTCGGATGTAAGTAGAATACCCGAAGCCCCATCTGCAGGGCTAAGATTGTTTGCACATTCAGGAATCCCTGTTAATGGAACACATTCAATAGATGCACTCCAACCAGGAGCAGTAATAACCTCATCTGATAAGAATGCAAATGTTAAGGCACCTTCGGGATTTGTAGCGGTAACAGTTCCTGGAGAATTCGTGCCATTATAAACGCCAATTATAGCGCCATTTTCATCTGCGCCGTCTACGACTAACAACAAATCAAAGCCGTCTTCAAGCTCAAATGAGTTGAACGTTACCTGAACAGCCGAATTTGGATTTTCAGGGAAAATGGTAAATACCAACGTATCCGAACTGAAATAATCTCCATTAACCCCACCCGGATCGGTAAAGGTACCCGAACAAGCATTAACACTTCCATTTACCATCACTATTTCGTTTGAATTATTCGTTGTGGTAAATGATCGGATAGGACAACCTTCCGCACTTCCTTGAGAATTCGAGGGAACAACTTGATAATAATACGTAGTTAACGGCTGTAGCGCTCCGGGATTATATGAAGTGCTTGACTGGCCTTCAGAGGCTAAACCGGGTGATTCTGATGTCCCGAAATAGACATCATAACTAGAGGGTTGACCTGTTCCAGCTACCCAAGATAGTTGCTGATTTAAAGCAACTTGTTGCGCTGCGTCATCAAGATTGTACGAATCTGCACAAGATGGAAGTTCTGATTGAACGTTTTCAAAGTTTACGCTGAAGTAACGAATTGTTCCAGTACTTCCAGCTTGGTCATCACAAACACGCAAGCGCCAAATTCCATTAGGATTGGAGCCATCGTTCGCAAGCGCCAAATCTCCTTCTGGAAGATAATTCCCACTAAATGGTGCGGTAGCAGAAGTGATTGGGTTACTTGCTACCATTGTAAAGCGTACAAAACTATCGCAGGAGTCAAGAGAAAATGTACCGTAATCTGCTCCGCTGCCACCATTATCAGTAGATAATTCAATAAGCGTTCCATTTGGCGTCTCAAGAAATAAATCTAAATCAGCCGCTCTGGTATGATCAATTACAACATCAATTGAACTTAAGATTTGCCCTGTACCTAATGAAGTACTTAAACCTGAAACTGTAACCGATGATAATGTGTTATTCGGGCACGCATTGTCTTGAATCTGGGTTGTTAAACCACAAATAGTTGAGAAGCTCAATCCTGAAGGAGGCCCTGGAGGATCTGTTGCAAAAGTAACGGTATAATCTTCTGTCTCTCCAAACTGATAAGAAGTACACGGATCCATTTGGCCGCCTGAAACAGGAACTGTAAAGGTCATTCGAACCCGAAGGCGTGTATTACCAGCTGAGGGATTGGAAGGCGTCGTGAAATTAATTGATGCAGTTGAGCCTGCAGTAACAGATGTTTGTCCGAGCAACTCATCACTACTAAACGTTAAATCTTGATTGTAATCAATCCAAGCTGCAACGATTTCAGAAAAATCTGGATTATTTTCAACCTGTAAAGAATACTGCGTATTGGCTTCAAGCGCCGTTGATAAATTGGTAAAGTTATTAAACGATGAACCAGTAGATGAACCCGTATTCAAATTTGAGATTGAACCGAGCGTAACGCCATCAATGTAATCGCCGTTTACGGTTCCTGCGGCATATTGTGGTACACAATATCCAGTTGTTGGACCAGAAGAAATAAGTGTAACAACAACTTCACCACAATTAAAGTTACTCGTAGTAGAGGTACAAGTATTTCCAGGGCCGGTTTGATCGAGCAATATTCTGTAACTTCCCGTGGTTTCAGGCGTGAAATCAAGCTGAGCTCGCGTACCACAAAAGTCATCATTGAACGCTACCGAACTTCCTCCGGATGCATTCGGATACACAGTGATACGTGTATCGACAATGTCTGTGCTACCGCACGAAGACAATCGGTACGTATTGCCTGCAACCATGTTGTTAACAAGATAGTATTCGCCTCCGAAAATGCAAATACCAGAACCTACAGAAGCACCAATTGTGGTAGGAGCCGAATAGGTAAAAAATAGAATATTGTCATTCGGACATTGCGCTTTAGCAAGCGAGCCCCAAAATGCCAACATCAAAAAGAAAACTGAACGGACGAAGTTTTTCATGTGGTGTGATTGAAGTGTGAACATATATATATGTATTACTGCTTATCGGTCGTTTTCGGACGACGAAGCTTACGGTTAGTAATTCGATTATCAATCAGATATTGCTGATAAACTGCCTGATTTGATTCCGTCCAACGTGCTTTTGCCTCCTGATATGCCCGCTCATCGGCCTCTTGGTTACCGGTGGCAACAAAAGCAGGGAAGCCCGGAATCGACACGTATTTAATTTCACGTGTACCGGAAACCGTTTGGCTAGTACGATTGGCACCATTGCTTTGCGCTTGAGAAAGAAAGGGAAGTCCCAACAAAAAGCTAAAGACTAAAAATCGTTTGAATCGAAATCGCTGTTTCATAAAGAGTTGAATGTTAGTATTTGTTTCAAATTGCATTATACAATGCAAGTGAGCAAAAATATTCATTTATCTAGGATAAAAAAATTTTGCTGAAAAATATTTAAATTACGTTTATATCTGTTTTTGTTATAGTTATATATCAAGCGGAAGTATTGTTCACAAATTGCTGTTAAAAACCTCAAACGTAAGGTTTCAAATAAATTCTAAAAACACCCTCTACAGCATCCATAACAGCGCTAAAACTTAAATCTGAAATTTTAATGAATATGGATATCTTTGCCCGCCATTTAATCAACTTATGGATAGAAATTCGCTGATTGGACTGCTCTTAATCGGAGTTATCATGATTGCCTCAACCTATTATTTCAAGCCCGAGCCCGCGGCTCCTGAAGCTGTAAAGAAAACACAGGTCGACAGCTCCAAAGCTGCAACATTGAAAGGCCAGTTGAAAGGATCTGCACCAACGTTAATACCATCAGCCACAGAAATCGGCAATAATTCTTGGAACGCACCTACAACAGATAGCTCTGCAGCAGACACATTTATACTTGAAAACGAAAAGATTAAAATCTATTTTCTTGCAAAAGGCGGTATGCCGGTTCAAGCAGTACTCAAGGAACATCTAACCTGGCAGAAAAAAACACTAACCCTGTTCAATAACAACCAACTTTATTTTCGCTTTCCGACATACTTGGGTATCAACGGAACCAACCAGATTCAATTTGTCCCCAAACCTGTTAATACGAATCAACTTGAGTTTAATGCCAAAGCTGCAGATGGAAGCACGATTGCACTGAAATGGACTCTGAAGCCCAACTCCTACCAAGCAGCGCTCGAATCGGGTTTTAATTTCAAAGAGAACACAAATCAAATCGGATCTTCAAACGTGAATTTGCGTTGGATTTCCAATGCCCCCGGTAAAGAGAAAAACCGCCAGAACGAACGCGATAACGCTACAATTTATTACAGATCTGCCGGTACAGGTGAGGTTGATAAACTGAACCCGCTCGGATTCGACAGCCTTGCTGCACCCGAACAGTTTTCGTGGATTGCCTACAAACAACAATTCTTCACCTCAGCAATTGTACCTCACAAACCATTGCTTTCGGGTGGATTAATTTCAACACGACCTGGTTTACATGCTGAGGATGTTAAAACCTATGCAGCGAACTTCAACTTCGACCAAAAACTTTCCGACAGTACGCCACTTAAAATCGATTTCTATTTCGGACCAACGCACTACAATACATTAAAGGATGCTGGTCAAGAACTACAATTGCAAATTCCGCTCGGATGGGGCATCTTTGGCTGGGTCAATAAATTCCTCGTAATCCCGGTGTTTAACTGGCTCGACACCTATGGATTGAATTACGGAATTGTAATTCTTTTCCTCACCATCATCATCAAATTAATTCTCTTCCCGTTTCAATTTAAATCATACCTATCCCAGGCTAAAATGCGTGTCTTAAAGCCAGAAATGGATGAATTAAACAAGAAGTACGAAAACGAAGATCCGCTTAAAAAGCAACAGGCGCTCATGGCTTTGTATAAAGAAGCTGGCGTAAATCCATTGGGTGGGTGCTTCCCTTTATTGCTACAGCTTCCGATTCTGCTCGCCATGTTCAATTTCTTCCCCAATGCAATCGAATTGCGCCAGCAGTCGTTTCTTTGGGCAGATGACCTTTCGACCTTCGATTCAATTTTAACCCTGCCATTCAGCATTCCTGTTTACGGCGACCACGTTAGTCTTTTTGCATTGCTAATGACCATTTCAACCATCATTTACACCATGATGAACAACTCGCTTTCGGTACAAAATGAGCAAATGAAACAGATGAAATGGATGATGTACCTGATGCCGGTTGTGTTCCTTCTGGTTTTGAACAGCTACGCAGCCGGACTGAATTACTATTATTTCCTGGCCAACATTATCACGTTCGGGCAGCAATTTGCCTTCACAAAATTGGTTGATGAGAAAAAGATACACGCCCAAATTCAAGCAAATAAACTAAAGCCTGCTTCGCAGAAAACCTCAACCTTCCAACAGAAGCTCGAAGAAATGGCAAAGAAGCGTGGCTATACTCCACCAAAGAGGTAATATTTATTGCCGGTTGAGCAACTCAATCGTCTGGCGCGATGCAAAAACAATGAGCCGGTCGCCCAATTGAATCTTCATCTCCGATTCAGGATGCGTGATAACATCGGCAATGCGACGAATTGCTAAAACACTTAGCTTGCCTCCAAAGCTGTTTTCGACCGATGAGATGCTTGAGTCGATATACGAGGAACCCTGCTTGATCTGAACCGAAACCAATTCCATTCCGGGCAATTCGAGGTTGATATCGGGAATGCCCTGTTGCTCGTAGCGAATTGTGCGCTCCATCGTATAGTTTAGCTGTCGCAACCGTCCAACCTGATCTTCGATATCCTTACCCGAAACCTGATATTTCTGTAAAAGGCGGATTCCCATTTCAATGGAATTTTCAAATTTTTCACTCACCAATTCACTGGCGCCGGCATCGTATAACTTAAAGAAATCTTCAGCAGCAGGGGCAAAAGCCAGAATGCGGCAACGATCGGATATCGCTCTTACAGCTCCAATAACCAATTCTACCTCGTTTGTATCGTGCAGCGTTAATACCACCAGCCTTGCCGATTGCACGCCGGCATGTTTCAGAATCTCGGGCTTGCGCGCATTCCCATATAAGACCGAATCCCTGGTACGGCGACGCGCATGGATAATCGCTTCGGGATCGTTATCAATTGCAACAAACGGAATTTTCGCCATGCGCATCATTTTGCTCAGCACCTTACCTTTTTCGTTGAAGCCAATCACAACAACATGATCGCTCAACGTTAGCGGCGTCTTACCACTCGGAGCATCTGGAATAATCCGCTTTGTATTGATGTTTTTCACATAGCGAGCGAGAAAGGAAAGCACTTTGCTTACAACTGATTCGGCCTGTTCAATCACAAAGGGCGTTAATCCCATACTTAAAACCGAAATAGACAGGAACAACTGATAATTATCGAGGCTGATGAGCTTGAACTCGGCTGCAATTCCGGCGAGCACAAACGAAAACTCACCAACCTGTGCAATATACAATCCGCTCAGTAATGCCGTTCGGATGTTGCGCTGCGTTGCAAAAACCGCCATTCCAGAAATCAGCGCTTTTAATGCCACGATGAGAATGGTTACCGTGAGAATAAAAATGGCATTCGCACCGAAAAAATGTAAGTCGACGAGCAAGCCAATCGAGATAAAGAAGAAACTAGTAAAGACTTCCCTGAAAGGAAGAATGGTCGAAAAAGCTTCGTGGCTATATTCCGATTCGGAAATGATTAATCCGGCAAGAAAGGCTCCGAGCGACAAGGATAGACCCATTTTTGCCGTAAGCCAGGCAACCGAAAGACAAATCACCAAGACGGTCATCAGAAACAATTCCTGCGATTTACTACGCGCAACGGCATACAACAACTTCGGCATAACCGACCGCGTAATATAAATTACCAGAACAACCGTAAGACCCGCCTTAAAGAGCAGTTGTAAAATATGCAGACTCACACCGCTCGAGCCCTCTGTTAATCCCGGCAAAAGCAGCATCAGCGGAATTACGGCAATATCCTGAAATACAAGCACAGCCATGGCCGATTTGCCCTGTTCGGTTTGAATTTTTCCCAATTCGTGTAGCACTTTCAGCACGATCGCCGTCGAACTGAAGGCGAAAAGCAATCCAAGCATCATTGCCTCAGGAAACGGAATTGAAAATCCAACAAACAACAAGGCGAAAACACCAACTGTACCAAGCAGTTGAATAAATCCGCCTAGAAACACCTGGCGCTTAATTCGCACTAAATCTTTCAATGAGAATTCAATACCAATACTAAATAACAGAAATACAATTCCGATTTCGGCGAATATCGAAATGTTCTCTTTATTCTGTGTGAGCCCCAGCGCATCTGGACCGGCGATCACACCGGTAATGAGAAACCCAAGAACTGTTGGTATTTTCAAGCGACTGCACACGAGCAGCACCATTACAGCCAATCCGAAGATGATGGAAACATCGTAAATAATGGATGGAATACCGGCACTTAAAAGCATGCGCAAGTATACGCAAAACGCTGTACCTTGCAGCCTGCAATTGAAGCAACAAGTATGAAAATCGCCATCGAAAGTAAGCAGGCTCCGGCTCCTATTGGCCCATATAGCCAAGCCGTAAAGTCGGGTAATTTTGTGTTTTTAAGCGGACAAATCGCGCTCGATCCGGCTACGGGCGAATTGGTTATGGATACACTCGAAAATGAAACACACCGCGTGATGCAAAATATCCATGAAGTACTTTCTGCCGCCGGGTGTACATTTAATGATGTAGTTAAAACCAGCATTTTTCTTTCCGACATGAATCATTTTGCACGCGTGAATGCAGTATATGGTTCGTATTTCAGTGGAACTTACCCGGCCCGCGAAACAGTTCAGGTTGCAGGCTTGCCGAGGAATGTAAATGTAGAAATTTCGGTAATTGCTGTTTGTAAGGCATAAATGCAGAAAAACATCCGCATATTCACCGCGTTTTCGGCATGTCTGGCCGTTGTTGTACTGGCATTGGCAGCACATGCACTGCCACGATATTTGCCAGAACAAACGGTTGATTCTATTGAAACCGCCGGCTATTTGCAATTAATCCACGCCATTGCCCTATTTGCACTGTTGCCGCAAGCGTCTATTTACGGCAAACAATTCGGAACCGGATTGAAATTGATGGTATTGGGAAGTAGTTTGTTTGCGTATTCCATTTATGCAATCAGTCTTAAGTATGCGAGTGGATTAGAATTTCTAAAAGTTATCTGGCCACTCACGCCACTGGGTGGATTTGTGTTGTGTGCAGCTTGGTTTGTTCTTGGAATTTCGTTGCTAAAAAAAGATTAAGATGGGAACCCTATCACATGCAACGTACATCGATTTGAGCAAACGTATGGCAGCCATTTCTGACCTGAATAGTGCAGCATCGTTGCTGCAGTGGGATCAGGAAACGTATATGCCAGTAGGTGCAGGTGAGGTGCGCGCGCAGCAACTTGCAACCTTATATGGTCTTGCGCACGATCAGTTTACGGGTTCCGAAACCCTGCGATTGTTGGAATCGCTTAGAAATAATTCGGACAAATTATCGGACGTGGAATCACGCTCGGTCGATCGAATTTGGCGCGATTACAAACGTAAAACCTGCCTCGACCGCGATTTTGTAGAAAAGCTAAGTATCCAGATTTCGCGTAGTTTCCATGCATGGGAAAAGGCACGGAAAGAACAGAATTTCGACCAGTTTGCGCCCGAGCTGGAACGATTAACGGAATTGAAGCGCGAAGAGGCAGAACGAACGGGATATGAGGTGAGTCCGTACGACGCCTTGCTTGATGAATATGAGCCGGGAATGAAGGCTACGGAATTAAATCGGATTTTTGGCATTTTGCTACCGGAACTGGATAAAATTTACACCAAAATAGCCTTCGAACGAAATGGCAAGTCATATGATGA
>JBKCFX010000212.1:0-2627 GCA_046303595.1 Bacteroidia bacterium | reverse complement strand
GCTCTGAAGCTCCACCAAGTGTATTGGTGCGGATCAGGATTTACACTTCGGAATGTGTCTATAAAACCTGATTTCAGAAATTGCTCCATCCAATCGCGTTCTTCGGGTAAAAAACCCGAACTGTTGGCATTCGATACCGGGTTGTGGATGTCGATGGCGCGGTGACAAATATTGAAATCGCCGCAAACAATAAGGTTTTCTCGCTCTTTGCGCAAGGCATTGATGTAATCCTGATAGTATTCAAGAAACTGCATTTTCACTACCTGACGCTCATCGCCGCTCGAACCCGAAGGGAAATAAGTCGACAGCACCGACCAATCGCCGAAATCGAGCCTGATTGAGCGTCCTTCGAAATCGTATAATTCGTGCCCAATGCCTTTAACCACAGCATCGGGCTTGCGCTTGCTCAATATCGCTACTCCGCTGTAGCCTTTCTTTTCGGCCGGAAACAAATACGGCTCATAGCCTAGGGCTCGAAACAAATCGAGGTCGAGTTGGTCTTCCTGCGATTTAATTTCCTGCACACATAAAATATCGGGATTCGTCTGCTGCATCCAATCGGTTAATCCTTTACTCAATGCCGAACGAAGTCCGTTTACATTGTACGTTGCAATGCGTGTTGTACCTGCCATAGGGTGGTGATATTTGGAAGCACAAAAAACAAAAAAAGCCCGAAGCGATTGCGTTTGTGAATAAATTTATATGGGCACATTTTGAATGAGCCTTATGCGGAAATTTCGGAATCGTTTCAATTCAAAACTTAAATTCCATATTGTCTTATCTTCGCAGGCGTGGCTTAGGAAATTCCGGATTTATGTTACGATCTGCATTTTGGCATTAACTGCTTTTCAATGCATAGGACAGACGTATTCATCCCAGCGAATGAAGCGCATTCCGTCAGATTTCGACACCCTCCGAATCGACACGCTCAGCATCCAGCCGGGAACAGTGATGCTGAATAATGTTGCACTGGATACCGCAGCATTTAAGCTCGATGCTGCCGGAGCTCTCCTCATCCGAAAAAAGAAAACGAAAAACCTTACCGTCGACAGCCTTTTGCTGAGTTACCGGGTTTTTCCATTTTATTTCAGGGAAGAATTTACAGCCCGTGAGAAAAAACTCAGCACCGCCGAAGAACGCGGTATTTCAAATCCCTTCGTTTACACACCACGCAAAAAAGATGATGCTGCACAGGCTTACCGCGGACTGAATAAAACCGGCTCGCTCTCGCGCGGAATCTCACTTGGAAATAACCAGGACCTTGCCGTTAACTCCACACTCAACCTTCAGCTTTCGGGGAATATCTCACCCGAAATCGAAATCAACGCTGCGATTACCGACGATAACATTCCTATCCAGCCCGATGGCAACACCCAGCAGTTGCAGGATTTCGACAAGGTATACATTCAGCTCTCAGACGAAAAATCGAAACTCATTGTTGGCGATTTTCAACTCACCCGACCAGAATCGTATTTCTTGAATTTCAATAAACGTTTGCAGGGAGCTAGTTTTAGCACAACACAGCGAGTTAAAACGAAATCCGATAGTTTGGGACTAACGTTAAAAACAGCGGCCAGCATTGCCGTTGCACGCGGCCGATTTGCACGCAACACAATTCAAGGCGTGGAGGGAAATCAGGGGCCCTACCGGCTTAGAGGAAATAGCAATGAACAGTATATCGTTATCCTTTCGGGATCTGAGAAGGTTTATATCGATGGTCGGCTGCTCAAACGTGGGCAAGAATTCGATTACACCATCGACTACAACAATGCTGAAATCACCTTCACTGCGCGCAACCTGATGACCAAAGACCTGCGCGTTTTTGTGGAATTCGAATATTCGGACCGCAACTATGCGCGAAGTTTTATCAACCTGAGTAACGAGGCCGAAATTGGGAAGTGGAGAACGCGCGTTCATTTCTTCAGTGAGCAGGATGCGAAAAAACAGCCCTTGCAACAGCAATTGTCGGATGCGCAAAAACTCGTTTTGGAGCAGGCCGGCGATTCGACTCAACTGGCGCTGGCAGAAGCCATCGACAGCGTGGCGTTTTCGGCCGAACTGGTCTTGTACAAGCGCATCGACACGCTGGTTTCGGGTAGTTTATACAACGGCATTCTGGTCTACAGCACCAATCCCGATTCGGCGTTTTTCCGTGCTGCATTTACGAATGTTGGGCCTAATAAGGGCGATTACATCCAGATTTCGAGCGCTGCCAACGGGCGCGTTTTTCAATGGGTGGCGCCGATTGCGGGTGTTCCGCAGGGAAATTTCATTGCCCGGGCACAACTCATCCCACCCACCCAAAAGCAAATCCTAACCGCAGCAGCCGATTACCGCATCAATAAAAACTGGTCGGTAACAAGCGAAGCTGCATTCAGCAACAACGACCTCAACACCTTTTCGTCGCAAGACCGAGCCGATGATCAGGGATATGCCATCCGAAGTGCACTAAACCATACCGCTAAACTGGGACGCGATAGTTTGCCTTGGCAATTAACAAGCAGCTTGAGTTTAGAGCACGTAAATCGTTTTTTCAGTCCGCAGGAACGATTTCGAAACGTGGAATTCGACCGCGACTGGAACATTCAGAAATTGAGCACCGGAAAGCAGAACGAAACACTTCCGCG
>JBKCFX010000211.1:0-2460 GCA_046303595.1 Bacteroidia bacterium | reverse complement strand
GGTAATGGTGCGAAAGACGCTGTTAATCGGCCGCATCTGGTAATCCACATTCGCCGATCCGGTGAGTTCGCCGTTGCCCGTGGCATACATCGGAACGGCAATGTATTCAAAACGTTTTCTGAAGATGCCAATGTTACTCAGCATGGCGCCCGTCATAAATCCATTGTACACATTGTATCCGAGTGCCGGAAACACATACAGCGATCGCTTCCCGGCGCGTTCCAATCCGGTTAAAATTCCAATGCCCGGCTTATTACGTCTAAAAAACCCACGCGTGCTTTTTTGGTCGTTCTTTGGATTGAGGTCGGGAATTTCGCCTGTTCCGTTTACCGAAAGCCAGTCGCCTTTTTGCGGATTGGCGTTTGGTACCGAAAGCTTCTGTTTGTTCAAGGAGCCTTCGAACCAATACGTTTGCATTTGCATGCTTCCGGCTTGTTTTAGAGTAATACCTATCGGACTGGCCATTTCTCCCCTGTTGCGCACGGTTACGGTATACCCTTTTTCTTCTCGCTTTATTTTGCCGATGCTGTAATCGGTACGTTTACGCGTATTGATGAGTTCATCGAAAAACCAACTCAAGTTTTTCCCGGTAAACGATTCGGCATGCAGCTTAAAATCTTCGGGATACGGATGTTTGAATTTCCACTTTTCGAAATAAGCCAACATCATCGCATCAAAAGTTTCTTGCCCGAGATAGGCTGCCAGGTAATTGTAAAAGACCGCTGTTTTTTCATACACCATGGCTGCATAATTCAACACGCTAAAATCAGAGGCATGCAAACAAAGCGGCTGATCGATCGCATTTCGCGCACTAAGCATGTATGTAACGGTTTGCAAATAGTACGGATTGAAATTTTTAATCCCCAGTTTCTCAGTTAGATTCGGTGCAATCATCGCATCCAGAGGTGTGTTATTTGGATACTTGGTCCGCATATACCGCTTCTCGTAATACGAATTGGTGCCTTCATCCATCCATGCATGGTCGCGCTCGTTCGAGCCCAGAATGCCGTAAAACCAGTTGTGACCTACCTCATGCGCAATTACCTCATCGAGCATCATGGTATCGCGCGTGGGCGAAATTATGGTAATGGTAGGATATTCCATTCCACCACCCGCACTGAGCGCACCATCGAGCGCTTTGCAAACACTGTAAGGATAATCGCCCGCCCAGCGTGAATAATATTTAACCGCATCGTTTACATATTGCACGGCATTCTTCCATTCTTTGCCATTTTGCGGAGTAAAATATACCCAGGTTTCGACCGTGCGCCCCGTGCGCTCAAGCAGCACCGAACTTTTTCTGATTTTATAAGCTTTGTCGGTAAACCAAGCAAAATCGTGCACTTTATCGAGCCTATACGTGAGTGTTTTGGTGTTCTTAGATGATGCGAGGCTGTCTGATGCTTTAGGCATTCCTGCTGCAAACCAGGCATCCGTTTTACGTATATTCTCCGCTATCTGTTGTTCCTCCAGCTCATTCGGATCCATAACGCCACTCGCTGCTACAACATAATTTTGAGGAACCGTAATGCGCACCTCAAAACTCCCATACTCTGAAAAAAATTCGCCCTGATTCACATACGGCATCGGATGCCAGCCTTTTTTGTCGTAAACTGCCGGCTTAGGATACCACTGGCACAATTGGTATTGTTGACCGGTATGCCCCAGACGCGAAAAATCGGAGCTCGGCAGCTTCACCCGAAATGGTGTGCTGATATTTATTTTATCTCCCGGCTTTAAGGGCTCATTCAGTATAATCTTCGCAATGTCGATGTGTTTGGCGTCGTATTCGAGTTTAACCGGCTTCCCGTCGACCTTGAAATCGAGGCTATCGATAAAACCGCGATCTTCATCTTTAGCGAAATGAAAACGTGTTTTACCGCTGGCTAATTCTTGACGCGCAAATTCGGTTTCGTTGTTTTTATAGGCGTTGGGCCAAAGGTGAAACCAGATTTCGTTGAGCGTTTGCGGCGAATGATTCGTGTATTCGATGGTTTCGGATGCCAAAAGCATGTGACGTTGGTCGTCGAGTTTTACATCGATGCTGTAACGAACATGTTGTTGGAAATAGTCGGAGGATTGAGCCGTAAGGCAAAATGAATAAAATAGGTAGAAAGAAAAGAGCAAAAAATGGTGGCTTAAATTCTTCATAACGAAATTTTCTATTGGAAGGATTAAGGTATTCAAATGTTACAATTTTGAAAAAATACACCATTTACCAATAAAGGAAATTTTGAATATATTTCTTTTCTGTGTAATGTCTTGATAAACAAACTTCTGAATCATTAATTAATTCGAATCCAATACGATAATCACCACCTTTTATTCGGTAGTAAGAGGAATAGCCTGTTAACTTCCTAGTGTTGGAGAGCATCTTAATTGAATCAATGGCTTCAACTTTATTTATTGAGGCCTCTATCCGATTCAACACCTTTTGATCTTTAATTTTATCCAGAGCTT